>CAZZLB010000211.1:0-5649 GCA_964654655.1 uncultured Rhodoferax sp.
GACGGACAAGAAAATGAATCAGAGTCAATGATGAACAAGGTTGCTTTAGTCATGGCAGGCGGCACGGGTGGGCATATTTTCCCGGGACTGGCTGTGGCACAAGTGTTGCGGGAGCGCGGCTGGCGTGTGCACTGGCTCGGTGGCGCCGGCAGCGTGGCGCAGCCGAGCATGGAGAGCCGCCTGGTGCCGCCGCAAGGCTTTGCCTTTGAGGCGGTTGATTTTTCGGGTGTGCGCGGCAAGGGCTGGGTGACCCTGCTGGCGCTGCCCTGGCACCTGCTGCGGGCCTGCTCGCAAAGCGTGGCGGTGCTGCGCCGGGTCCGGCCTGACGTTGTGCTGGGTCTGGGTGGCTACATCACTTTCCCGGCCGGACTGATGAGCGTGTTGCTCGGCAAGCCCCTGCTGCTGCATGAGCAGAACTCCGTGGCCGGCATGGCCAACAAGCTGCTGGCCAAAGTGGCACGTCGTGTCTTTTGCGCGTTTCCGGGCGTGTTGGCCCAGGCTCGCTGGGTCGGCAATCCGCTGCGCGCGGCCTTCATCGGCGTGTCTGAACCCACCGTCCGTTTTGCCGGTCGCAGCGGGCCCTTGCGCCTGTTGGTGCTGGGTGGCAGTCTGGGTGCGCGTGCCCTGAATGACGTGGTGCCGCAGGCACTGGCATTGATACCGCAGGCAATGCGTCCCGTGGTGCTGCATCAAAGCGGCACAGCACAGATCGATGCGCTGCGCGCCAACTACGCGAACGCCGGCGTGCAAGCGCAACTCACGCCCTTCATCGATGACACGGCGCAGGCCTTTGCCGACGCCGATCTGGTGCTATGCCGCGCCGGAGCCAGCACCGTGACCGAGCTTGCTGCGGTCGGTGCGGCGGCACTGCTGGTGCCGTTTCCGTTTGCGGTGGACGACCATCAGACCTGCAACGCGCGCTTTCTGGTGGACCAGGGCGCTGGCTGGCTGTTGCCGCAAACAGAAATGAGTCCACAGCGCCTGGCCAAGCTGCTGCAGCAGATCGATCGCACCGCGCTGCTGGCCTGCGCCGTGGCAGCCAGAAAGCTCGCAAAGCTCGACGCCGGGCATCAGATCGCCGACGCCTGCGAGGAGTTGTCGGCATGAAACACGCTGTGCGTCGTATTCACTTTGTCGGCCTCGGTGGCGTTGGCATGTCGGGCATCGCCGAGATCCTGTTCAATCTGGGCTACCAGGTGAGTGGCTCTGACCAAAGCGACAGCGCTACGCTCCGGCGTCTGGCCGGCTTGGGAATCCAGACCCATGTCGGGCATGCCGTCAGCAACCTGGACCGCCCGGATGTGGTGGTGACTTCCAGCGCCGTGTCAGCCGATAACGTGGAAGTGTGCAGCGCCCGTGAACAGGGTATTGCGGTGGTACCGCGCGCCCTGATGCTGGCCGAACTGATGCGGCTCAAACAGGGCATTGCGGTGGCCGGCACCCACGGCAAGACCACCACCACCAGTTTGCTGGCCAGTGTGCTGGGCGAGGCCGGACTGGACCCGACCTTTGTGATCGGCGGGCGTCTGAACAGTGCTGCGGCCAACGCGCGGCTCGGTCAGGGCGACTACATCGTGGTCGAGGCTGACGAGTCGGACGCCTCCTTCCTGAACCTGCTGCCGGTGCTGGCGGTGGTGACCAATATCGATGCCGATCACATGGACACCTACGGCCAGGACTTCGGTCGCCTCAAGCAGGCCTTTCTTGATTTTCTGCACCGTCTGCCGTTTTACGGCAACGCCATCCTGTGCAGCGACGATCCGGCGATTCTCGAAATTGCACCGCAGGTCGGTTGCAAGGTGACGCGCTACGGCTTCAATGAAGCGGCGCAGATCCGGGCTGTGAACGTTCGTGCAGTGGCGGGTCAAATGCATTTCACGGTGCAGCGGCGCATCGGCGCGGCGCTGGCGGATCTGCAGGTGGTGCTCAATCTGCCGGGTCGGCACAACGTGCTCAATGCCTTGGCCGTGATCGCGGTGGCGCATGAACTCAAGCTGTCAGATCAGGCTGTCCTGCGTGCGCTTGCAGAGTTCAAGGGTGTCGGTCGGCGTTTTCAGCGTTACGGTGAGGTCAGATCACGTGACGGCGGTACTTTCACGCTGGTGGACGACTACGGTCATCATCCGGTCGAGATGGCGGCCACGCTGGCGGCGGCGCGCGGTGCCTTTCCCGGTCGCCGGCTGTTGCTGGCGTTTCAGCCGCATCGCTACAGCCGCACGCGTGACTGTTTTGGTGATTTTGTCAAGGTGCTGGCGCAGGCCGACGCCGTCTTGCTGGCCGAGGTGTACAGCGCCGGTGAGGCAGCCATCGCCGCTGCCGATGGGCGCAGTCTGGCGAGCGCCGTGCGGCTGGCGGGGCAGGTCGAGCTCTGTTTTATTGAGGACATCGCAGCCATGCCGCAAGCCATTCTTGCGCAGGCACGCGACGCCGATGTGGTGCTGTGCATGGGTGCGGGGTCGATCGGCGCGGTGCCGGCAAAAGTACTGGCCATGCAAGCCGGTTCGGTGAAATTGGTGCAGGAGGAGACACGGGTATGAAGCCGCTTGATGCAGATTCAGGAAAGGTCGCGGTGCTGATGGGCGGCGTGTCCGCCGAGCGCGAAATCTCCCTGATGTCGGGGCAGGGTGTGCTGCAGGCCTTGTGCTCGCAAGGCGTGGACGCGCATGCTTTCGACCCCGCCGAACGCGATCTCTCGGAGCTCAGGCGCGATGGCTTTGCGCGCTGCTTTATCAGCCTGCATGGCCGCTTCGGTGAAGACGGTACGGTGCAGGGCGCGCTTGAACTGCTGGGCATTCCCTACACCGGCTCTGGCGTCATGGCCTCCAGCATGGCCATCGACAAGGTCATGACCAAACGCCTCTGGCGTGCCGACGGCTTGCCGACGCCGGGCTGGCATCAGGTTGACAGTGCTGCCGCCACCGAGCAGGCCTTCAGCAAACTTGGCAGCCCGATGATCGTGAAGCCGGCACGCGAAGGCTCGACCATTGGCCTGACCAAGGTGATTACCCTGGCGCAGTGCCAGGCGGCTTATGCACTGGCAGCGCAACACGACAGCGAAGTTCTGTGCGAGCAGTTCATCAGCGGCGACGAAGTGACCATTGCGGTGCTGGGTTCCGGCGCTGCCGCGCGCGCGCTGCCGCTGATCAGGATTGTCGCAGCCGATGGCAACTACGATTACCAGAACAAGTACTTCACCAACACCACGCAGTACCTGGTGCCTGCGGGCTTGCCTGTGGGCGAAGAGGAGCGGATTCAGGAACTGGTGCTCCAGGCCTACCGCAGCCTGGGCTGCCGTGGCTGGGCGCGGGCCGACGTGATGATTGACCAGCAGACGCGGCAACCCTACCTGTTGGAGATCAACACCTCGCCGGGCATGACCGGGCACTCGCTGGTGCCCATGTCGGCCAAGGCGGCGGGCATCAGTTATCCGGCCTTGTGCCTGCAGGTGCTGCAGCTGGCGGCGCTTGACTACGCCGACGTCCGGCAGGTCAAGGGGACGGCATGAGCGATGAGCTGAGCCTGCCGGTGGACGTCAGACTGATGAATCTGATGGCTTCCGTCATGTTGATGGCATTTGCTGCCTTGCTGGTGAGCGCATTGGCGCTCTGGGTGACGCACCAGCAGGTGTTCTTTCTGCATGGGATTGCGGTGACCGGTGAGTTGGCGCACAACAATGCAGTGACGCTGCGTGCCAACGTCACGCCGCGCCTGAGCGGTACCTTCTTCAGCATCGATCTGGAGCGCGCCCGACTCGTTTTTGAGTCCCTGCCCTGGGTCCGCAAAGCGGTCGTGCGACGGGAGTTTCCCGATCGTCTTCGGGTTACCCTGCAGGAGCACAAGGCCGTAGCTTATTGGGGCATCGAAGGTGAGCCCAAGCTGCTGAACAGTTTTGGTGAAGTGTTTGAGGCCAACCTCGGCGAGCTTGAGCGCGACGATCTGCCACGCATGCACGGGCCGGATGGTCAGGCGCCCCAGGTGCAACAGATGTTCCATGCGCTGCAGACCTTGTTTGAAGAAATGGACATGACACTCGATCAGCTTGAACTGACTGGTCATGGTGGTTGGCGTGCGCACTTTGAGGAAGGCGCCACGGTCGAGCTTGGCAGCGGTGCGGTGCCCGAGGTGCTGGCTCGCACGCAGCGATTCCTCGGGACATTGACACAGGTGACCTCGCGTTATGGCCGCAAGAGCGATGCACTGGAGACGGCGGATTTGCGGCATGAAGACGGTTATGCCCTGCGTTTGCGCGGTGTCAGCACGCTGGCAGTGAGCGGGCAGAAGAAGTAGCACTAATAACGGCAACACAAGCAACAGGTGAACATATGGCGAAAGAATACAAAGATCTGGTCGTAGGGCTGGACATTGGCACCGCCAAAGTGATGGTGGTGGTAGCGGAGGTGATGCCCGGCGGTGAGCTCAAACTCGCCGGCCTGGGGCTCGCGCCCAGCAACGGACTCAAACGTGGTGTGGTGGTCAACATCGATGCCACCGTGCAGAGCATCCAGCAGGCCCTGAAAGAGGCTGAACTGATGGCCGACTGCAAGATCACCAAGGTCTACACCGGCATCACCGGCGCCCACATCCGGGGCATCAACTCCAGCGGCATGGTTGCCATCAAGGACCGTGAGGTCAGTGCCGCTGATGTGGCACGGGTCCTGGAGACGGCGCGGGCCATCAATATCTCGACCGATCAGCGCCTCTTGCTGGTGGAGGCGCAGGAGTTCGTGATTGACGGGCAGGACGTAAAAGAGCCGATCGGCATGAGCGGCATCCGGCTCGAGGCCAAGGTGCACATCGTGACCGGCGCACAGAGTGCCGCCGAGAACATCATCAAGTGTGTGCGTCGTTGCGGTCTGGAGGTGGAGCAGCTGATGCTCAATCCGCTGGCATCAAGCCTGTCGGTACTGACCGAGGACGAGCGCGAACTCGGTGTGGCGCTGGTGGATATTGGCGCTGGCACGACGGACGTGGCGATCTTCACCAACGGCGCGATCCGCCACACCTCGGTCATACCGATTGCCGGTGACCTGATTACCAGCGACATCGCGATGGCGCTGCGCACACCGACCAAGGACGCCGAAGACATCAAGGTCGAGAGCGGCTACGCCAAGCAGTTGCTGGCCGATCCGGATGCCCAGGTCGAAGTGCCCGGGCTCGGCGACCGGGGTCCGCGCATGCTGAGTCGCCAGGCACTGGCCGGTGTGATCGAGCCGCGCGTCGAAGAGATTTTTTCGCTGGTGCATCAGGTCATGCGCGAGTCCGGCTTCGAGGAAATGCTCTCCAGCGGCATCGTGCTCACGGGTGGCAGCTGCGTCATGCCCGGCATGGTCGAGCTCGGTGAAGACATCTTTCTCAAACCGGTGCGCCGTGGCATTCCCAAGTATTCCAGCGCCCTGTCCGACATGGTGGCGCAGCCGCGCGCAGCAACCGTCATGGGTTTGCTGGAAGAAGCTCGGCTGGCACGGCTGCGCGGCTTCAAGGTGGCGCAGAAAAATGGCTCCATGAAAACCGCGTTTGGCCAGATCAAAGACTGGTTTGTGGGGAACTTTTGATGATCACTTTGTTGAATCTGTCATTGCGACGAGTCTGTTTCGGGCGACCGAAATTGCATACGGGCCATGGCCCCGGTTTCGTCATTGCGAGCGAAGC
>CAZZLB010000212.1:0-5643 GCA_964654655.1 uncultured Rhodoferax sp.
TTCTGCACGCCGCGCCGCCATGCAGCACGCGCCCCCAGCCGCGCGGCCGCGTCGAGGTCGGTGGCCGTCTCGCCGAGTTTGGATTGGGTGATCTGGAAGTCGGCGAGCGTTTGACCGAACATCGGGCGTTGCCGCACGTGGGACAGAGCCTCGTCCATGGCGCGCCGCGCAAACCCCAGCGCCGCTGCAGCTACGGACGAGCGAAAGATGTCGAGCGTGCGCATGGCCACCTTGAAGCCCTCGCCCGGCGCGCCAAGCCGGTTGGCGAGCGGCACTTTCATGTTCGTGAACTTGAGCCGCGCCAGCGGATGCGGCGCCATCACTTCGAGTCGCTCGGCCACTTCAAAACCAGGCATGTCGGGCGTTACGACGAAGGCCGTGATGCCGCGCGTGCCGGGTGCTTCGCCGGTACGCGCAAACAGCGTATAGACGTCGGCGAGGCCACCGTTGGAAATCCAGGTTTTCTCGCCATTGATGACGTAGTGATCGCCCTCCAGGCGCGCGCTGCAGGACATGGCTCCTACGTCGGAACCAGCCAGGGGCTCGGTCAGGGCGAAGGCGGCAATCCACTCGCCGGCGGCTACTTTGGGCAGGACCAGTTGCCGAATCTCGGCGGAGCCTGCCAGCGTGATGGCACCGGTGCCCAAACCCTGCATGGCAAAAGCAAAGTCAGCCAGGCCGTCGTGGTAGGCCAGTAATTCGCGCGCCAGGCATAGTGAGCGCGAGTCGAGTTCGGGCAGGGCACCACCAAACTCCGCCGGGACGCAGTAGCGCAGGAAGCCGGCGGAGCCCAACTCGCGCACCAGGCGGCGGCAGGCGTTGTCGGTGTCGTGGTGGTCAACAGGCGGGCATTGCGCTGTCCAGTCAAGCAGCGCGTCCGAGAGTTGACGATGCTGCGGTTCGTAAAAGGGCAGATCGAGAAAGGAGCGGTCCATGGTGCGCCTCTTCAGTTGCCCATGAAAGCCGGCTTTTGCTTGGCGGCGAAAGCCTCGAAGGCACGCCGGAAGTCGCCCGTCATCATGCAGATGGCCTGCGCCTGCGCTTCGGATTCGATCATCTCCTCGATGCCCATCGCCCATTCCTGGTTGACCATGGTCTTGGTGACGGTGTGCGCAAACCAGGGGCCGTCGGCCAGACTGCGTGCCAGCTCGCGAGCCTTCGCCAAGAGATCGTCAGAGCTGTGCAGGCTGTTGAAGAAGCCCCAGTTGGCACCTTCGTCGGCGCTCATGACGCGACCAGTCATCAGCAACTCGTTGGCGCGACCTTGACCGATCATGCGCGGCAGCAGGCCACAGGCACCCATATCGGCGCCGGCCAGGCCGACGCGTGTGAACAAAAAGGCGGTCTTGGCGCTGGGCGTGCCCAGCCGGAAGTCGGAGGCCAGCGCCACCATCGCACCGGCACCGGCGCAAAAACCGTCAATGGCGGCGATGATGGGTTGCGGTGCGCGGCGCATCGCCTTCACCAGATCGCCCGTCATGCGCGTGAATTCCAGCAACTGCGGCATGCTCATGCGCGTCAAGGGCTCGATGATCTCGAACACATCGCCGCCCGAGCAGAAATTGCCGCCTTCACCACTGAACACCACGGCACGCACATCACTGGCGTATTGCAGATTGCGGAACAGGTCACGCAGTTCCGCATAGGACTCAAAGGTCAGTGGATTTTTCTTTTCGGGTCGATTCAGCGTGATGGTGGCAACACGACCGTCGCCATCACACGACCACTTGAAGTGGCGCGCCGGGTAGTCCCTGAAAGGGCGCTTGTTGTCTTGCATGGAAAGTTCTGACACGGTGTCTCCTTCTGTGTTCCTGACTACATTACTTCGCCACCGGCAACGGCAATCGCCTGTCCGGTGATGCTGGTAGCGCCTTCGCTCGCCAGCCAAAGCACAGCATTGGCCACTTCTTCTGCTTGCACCAGCCGCCCCTGCGGATTGGACTTGGCGAGCTTGGCACGCGCCTGCGCTTCCGAGCGGTCTGTCTTGGCCATGATATTGGCGATAGCGTCCTTGACGATGTCTGTTTCGGTGTAACCGGGGCAAACGGCATTGACCGTGATGCCTTTGCCGGCCAACTCCAGGGCCAGCGCTCGCGTCAGGCCGATCACGCCATGCTTGGCGGCGCTGTAGGCGCTGACGTAGGCGTAGCCGCGCAAGCCGGCGGTTGAAGCCACGTTGACGATGCGCCCCCAATGGGCTGCCAGCATGTCAGGCAAGACGGACTGCGTGCAGTTGAAAACACCGCCGAGATTGACCGCCAGCATCGCCTCAAAGACTCTGGCTTCGGTCTTCAGGAACGGCGCGCTGGCCGCCTGGCCGGCATTGTTGACCAGAATTTCAACCGGACCAAAACGCTGGCGCGCCAGTGCCAGCGCCGTGTCAACTGATGTGCGTTCGGTGACGTCCATGTTCAGCGCCAGACAGTTTTCGCCAAGTGCCGCGGCCAGACTCGCCAGGCGTGCGGCATCGCGCCCGGTGATCGTCACGCGGTGCCCGGCAGCGACCAGCGCCGAGGCGATGGCCGCGCCAATACCGCGGCCGCCGCCAGTGACCAGTGCGTGACGCGCTTGCACCATCAGGCATTCAGCGCGAGCTGCGCTGCGCGCTCCAGATTGCGCTCAAGCTGGACCTTGCCGCCGATGTACTGCTTCGGCCAGGCAACGCCAGCGTATCCCTGCTCGGCTGCGGCGTGCAGTGTCCAGGCCGGATCGGCCAGATGCGGACGCGCCAGCGCGCACAGGTCAGCGCGGCCAGCCGCCACGATGGTGTTGACGTGATCTGCCTCGAAGATGTTGCCCACGGCAATCGTTGGCACATGCAGTTCGTTGCGGATGCGTTCCGAAAACGGCACCTGGAACATGCGCCCATAAACGGGTTGTTCTTCCTTGACCACCTGGCCCGAGGAGACGTGGATGATGTCAGCGCCTGCATTCTGGAACAGCTTGGCCACCTCGGTGGCGTCCGCCGGAGTGATGCCGCCTGCGGCCCAGTCGTGTGCCGAAATGCGCACCGACATCGGCTTCTCTGCTGGCCAGACCGCTCGCATGGCATTGAACACTTCCAGTGGGAACTTGCAACGGTTCTCCAGAGTACCGCCGTACTCGTCACCGCGCTGATTCGTCAGCGGTGAAATAAAGGACGAGATCAGGTAGCCGTGTGCGGCGTGAAACTCGACCAGATCAAAACCAGCGGCGTCGGCACGCCGGGTGGCCGCGACGAAGCCGGCTTTCACCTGGTCCATGTCGGCGCGGTTCATCTCGCGCGGTGTTTGCGATACGCCTGTGATGTAGGGCAGGGGAGAGGGGGCGATCAAGGGCCAGTTGCCGCTGTCGAGAGGCTGGTCAATGCCGTCCCAGGCCAGTCTGGTGGAACCCTTGCGACCGGCATGACCAATCTGCAAACCCATTTTGCCGCTGCTGTTGGCATGCACGAAATCGACGATGCGCTTCCAGCCAGCCTGCTGGGCATCGTTCCAGATGCCGGTGCAACCGGGAGTGATGCGTCCGTCTTCAGAGATGACCGTCATCTCGGTCATGACCAGCGCTGCGCCGCCCAGACCGCGTGCCGTGTAGTGCTGGAAATGGAAGTCACCGGGCACGCCGTCGGTGGCCGAGTAGGTGCACATGGGCGAGACCACAACGCGGTTGCTGAGCGTCATATTGCGCAGCTTGAAAGGCGTGAACATGGGAGGCACCGGCGGCTTGGCCGGGTCTGCGGGCACACCGGCCTGCTGCTGGAACCAGCGGTCGACGCTCTCGACGTAGCTGGCGTCACGCAGCTTCTGGTTGGCGTGTCCCACGCGCTGACTGCCGGTCAGCACGGCAAAAGCCAGTTGCTCCGGCTCCATGTAGACGTAGCGCTCGATGTCTTCGAACCAGCTCATGCGGTTGCGCGCGGCGCTTTGCAGCTTGAGCGCCTCCGTCTCGCGCTCGGCCTGGTAGCGCGCCAGACGCTCGGGTACCGTGCCCTCGCTGCTGTTGAGTACTTTGGTGAGCGCGATGCCATCTTCCATCGCCAGTTTGGTGCCAGAGCCGATGGAGAAGTGCGCGGTATGGGCGGCATCGCCAATGAGGACGATGTTGTCCTTGAACCAGCGCTCACAGAGAATACGGTTGAATTTCAGCCAGACGGCGGAACCACGCAGGTGACGTGCGTTGGAAATCAGGCTGTTGCCATCGAGCATGTCGGCAAAAAGATTCTCGCAAAACGAAATTGCTTCGGCCGGTTCTTTCTTGTCCAGGCCGGCCCGATACCAGGTCGGCTCCGGTGTTTCGATGATGAAGGTCGACATCTCGTCGTTGAAGCGGTAGGCATGCAGGTTGAACCAGCCCCACTCGGTTTCCTTGAAGGCGAACGTAAACGCAGTGTCGATTTTCTTCTTGGTGCCCAGCCAGATGAAGCGATTCGTTCGCACGTCAATGCGCGGATTGAAGTACGCCTCATGCTTGCTGCGAGTGGTTGAAGCCACGCCGTCGGCAGCGACCACCAGGTCGTAGTTGCGGGCGTACTCGTCGGGATCAGTGATTTCTGTTTCCCACACCATCTTGACGCCCAGCTCGGCGCAGCGCTTCTGGAAGATTTCCTGAAGCTTGAGCCGCGCGATGCCGCAAAAGCCATGACCGCTGGAAGTGATCTTGCGATCCTTGAAGAACACGTCCACATCGTCCCAATGGCGGAAGTTGGCTTCGATTTCATTGACGACCTTTTCGTCGGCCTCTCGGAAACCATCCATGGTCTTGTCGGAGAAAACAATGCCCCAGCCGAAGGTGTTGTCGGCCGCATTGCGGTCGAAGGTGGTGATGTCACAGGCCGGATTGGCCTGCTTCATCAACAGGGAAAAGTAGAGACCGGCGGGGCCGCCGCCAAGAACTGCGATGCGCATGGCTTTCCTTTAAAAATCAGCTTGTCTTCGACCGGCTGGTGATGTCCTGCTTCAGCTGACCGAGCAGACTGCTGAGTTGCTGAAGTTCCGTCGGGTCAAAATCACCAAACAGCGAGTTGACCCATTGTTCGTGCTGCACGGCCATTTTCTGGAACAGCTTCTTTCCCTTGGGAGTCAAACTGATGGCGTAAGCGCGGCGGTCATTGGGGTCGTCACGCCTTTGCACCAGGTCTTCCTCGATCAGGCGATCTGTCAGTGCCGTGATATTGCCGCAAGTCACCATCAGGAGCCTGGACAACTCCTTCATCTTCAGACCGTCGGGATAGCGGTAAAGCTGTGACATGAGGTCAAAGCGCGGCAAGGTGGTGTCAAAACCCTTGCGCAACTCCGTGCGCAAACGAATCTCCATCAAGTGGTAACAAGCCACCAGACGCACCCACATCCGCAGCGGCGTGTGCTCATCTTTACTGGCAGCAAGTGCTGACGCTGCGCCAGGGGCTGGTTTCTTGCTGGCTGTCCGAACAATTCTTGTCATGAGTCTTTTACACCGTGGCCAGAATGCCGCGCTCAATGAGGTCATCCTTGACGTAGGCCAAATCAAACTTGTCCAGGGTCTCGGCGGTGGGAATGCCGTCGTCGTTCCAGCCCTTGAATTCGTAGTAGGCGTCGAGCAGTTGCTTTTCGACTTCGGCGTCACGGTGCTCACCTGCACGCCGTCCTACGCGCTGCACCTTGCGGACGAGCTCGAGTCGTCGGGCGT
>CAZZLB010000213.1:0-5642 GCA_964654655.1 uncultured Rhodoferax sp.
GGTTCGGAAAAATGCGGTAAGTGCCATGACGTCGAATACGACTCGTGGAAGCAGTCTTACCATTCCAAGATGATTCGTCCCAAAGATGAAGGCATCCTCAAGGACGTGGTGGAACAGTGGAGCAAGGGTGGGCCTGCCAAGGTCAATCTCACCGGAACACCAGCGACTCTGGCCGACGTGGTCTACGTGGTCGGTTCGAAGTGGAAGCAGCGCTTTCTCGTCAAGAACCCGGTCACGGGTGGTCACGTCTTCCTGGACAAGCAGTGGAACAGTGTGGTCAAGCAATGGGAGGGCTACGGTAACAAGAACGACTGGGAAACCAACTGTGGCACCTGTCACTCCACCGGCTTCAAATTGACGGCCTACGACGAGAAGAACCCGGCAGCCCAGAAGTGGGCCATGGCCGAGTTGAATGTTGGTTGTGAGTCCTGCCACGGCCCGGGCTCTGTGCACCTGAAGGACAAGAAGGCGGCCTCCATCTACTCCCCGAAAGGCATGTCGGTTGAAGAGAAGACAAGAATGTGCGGCTATTGCCACATCCGGGCCGAAAACGAACTGTTCAAGACGCCACAAGGCGCGTCATCCGAGCACATGCCGCATCCACAAATGGGCAAGAGCTGGCAGCCGGCTGAAGACTGGACCAAGTGGTATCCGGAGCACGTCGTGATCCCCGGCGTACAAGCCGAAGACAAGATTGACGCCACCTACAAGGGCGACCTCGCCGGCATGTTCATCATGGACGACAAGGCCAGGAGCAGCGGCATCTACGAAGCGGGCAAGCATCACCAGCAGTACCAGGAGTTCCTGCAGTCGTCCCACTACAAGACTGCGAAGGACAAGGACCGGATGAGTTGCTCGTCCTGCCATTCGTCACACGCAACCGAGGACAAGCCCAAGATGATCGCCGCCAAAGACAGTTGCAAACAGTGTCACGATGCTTCCTATACCGTCGACAAGTTCATGCCGGGCACAGGGCAAACTGTGCAAGGATTGTTTGTGCGCACCCATACCTTCAACAAGGATCCGCGTCCAGCCAAAACAACCGTTTCTGGCGAGCCGGTGTATAACAAGCGGTAGCAGACAGGCAGCTGATAGAACTCGCGGGCCGTTCGAATCTCGGACGGCCCTTACCATTTGCACCATGCAACTCCTGATCATCTGCATTAGCGCGCTCGTCGCCTCAGGCCTGACTTTTTTTTCCGGGTTTGGGCTGGGTACCATCCTGACACCTGTTTTCTCTCTGTTTTTTCCCGTATCAACCGCGATTGCAATGACTGCTGTAGTGCATCTCGCGAACAATCTCTTCAAGATTGGACTGGTCGGACGGGATGCGCACTGGCCCACGGTCCTGCGTTTTGGTCTGCCTGCTGCCGTGGCTGCCATCGTCGGTGCCAGCCTGTTGTCCACGGTTGCGGTCATGGCACCGTGGTACGGTTATGGATTCTTGGGTCGCACGCACGAAATTACCCCTGTCAAGGCGTTGATAGGCCTTGTGATCACCATCTTCGCCCTACTGGAACTTTCACCGGCATTTGTGCGATTGGCATTCCCATCCAAGTGGCTAACAGTGGGCGGGTTGGTGTCAGGATTTTTCGGTGGACTCTCAGGAAATCAGGGTGCGCTGCGATCAGCGTTCCTGATCAAGGCCGGGCTCAGCAAGGAGTCGTATGTGGGTACCGGTGCCGTGTGCGCCGTTGTGGTTGACACAGTCCGTATTGCAGTCTACGGCCTCGCGCTTCAGGCACACTGGGCAACCGCGCAAAACGGCCAAGCCGGACAAACGGTCCTTGCAGCCACGATCTCGGCTTTTCTTGGAGCCTATTTTGGCAAGCGACTGCTCAAAAAGGTGACACTGCGTAACGTGGAATTGACAGTCGCAGCGATGATGATGGCCATCGGCCTGGGACTGGCGAGTGGTCTGCTTTGATACAAATATGCAAGCGGATGGCGAACTGCGAGACCTACATTTGAGCGCAGAGGATATTTGCTTTGGCTTGTGCTACATCAATCTCTGGCACGCGTGCAACAATAGAATGAAAGTTGTTCACAGAACTTGTTTGCAAAGCTGTGGATAAGCTGAGGAGACAGCTCGCGATGTGTTGCGGCAACTGGTTTTGGTGTCTCTGCTCGATCCTTGAGCAGTGAGGGGTTTGCATGGCTACGTTCGCCAATCGATGGTTTACGCGACAGACTTTCAAGGAATGGCTGATCCTTGACTTGCTCCTGTTGTGCATTGGTGGCTTCTTTGCCTATGTGCTGAATCAGGATCATGACCGCGTTGAGGCCAGGGAGAAGGAGCGGCTGAGTCACCAGTGCGTCGTGGTGAGCATGAACCTGAATCGTCAGTTCGGCACCATCAACACGGTACTGGAAGGCATTCTGTCGGAATTGCCGACTTGGCGAAAACAAAAAGACGGGCAGTCTTTGTCGGCCCAACATTTGAAGGCATTGAACAATGCCATGCAGGGGGTGCGCGGCTTCCTGGTCATGGATGCCAAGGGGACCGTCGAAGCCTCTGACTCACCGGAACTCATTGGAAAGAACTTCGCGCACCGGGATTACTTCCGGGCCGTCAGTTCCCAACCCAGCGCAGCCACACTTTACGTCAGACCCCCTTTCATCACCAGACTTGGTTATCTCACCATGAGTTTGGGTCGCATGATCCCAGGGCCCCACGGAGAGTTCAACGGTCTTGTCATTGCCGCCCTGGACGCGGAGGAGTTCAAGGTCTTGCTCAATTCCGTGATTTACCGCCCGGGCATCAGGGCTGCCCTGATCCACGGTGACGGTATTCCCTTCTTGATGGCCCCCAACAGCAAGGACGTGGAGGGCGTTGAATTGGTGCAACCAGGCTCGTTCTTTGCACAGCACATGAACAGCGGCCGAAGTACCAATGTGTTTTCCGGCACCTTCCGCTTTGTTGGTGACGAGCGCATGGTGGCGCTCCAGACCATCCAGGATCCGGCCTTGTCCATGGACAAGCCCATGGTAGTTGCAGTGGACCGACCCTTGACCGCGGTCTACTCGATCTGGCACAAGGAACTCATCCTCTACGGTACGTCGTTTGCTGTGCTGACCGTGCTGCTGGTGACCGGATTGTTGCTGCACCAGCGGCGTCGCCAGCAGATGGGGCGTTTCAGGGCCGATCTCGCGGTCGAACGGCAGCAGGGGATTGAAGCCTTGCGTCAGAGCGAAGAGCGTTTCCGCAATCTGACCAAACTTTCGGCGGATTGGTATTGGGAACAGGATGAACAGTTCAGATTTGTCCGGCTGCCTGGCCATCTGGATCTGAAAACCCGGGTTGCGAACAATGCGCATATCGGCAAGACGCGATGGGAAATGGGCGCGCTGAACCTGACTGAAGCGGATTGGCAGAAACATCGGGATGTGCTTCTTTCGCATCAGGAATTCCATGATTTTGAAATGATGCGACAAAACGAGAGTGGCAATATCTACTGGACTTCGGTCAGTGGGATGCCTGTTTTAGATACATCGGGAAACTTCAGGGGCTATCGCGGCGTCGCGCGCGACATCACCGAGAGGAAGTTGTCGGAAGAACACATCAAGCATTTCGCCTTTTACGACAGCTTGACCCAATTGCCCAATCGACGTTTTCTTGCTGACCGTTTGACCGTCGCCCTGGCGGCAAGCAAGCGCAGTCAACGTCACGGCGCACTCCTGTTTCTTGACCTGGACCGGTTCAAGCCACTGAACGACAAGTTCGGCCACGAAGTCGGCGACCTGCTGCTGGTGCAAGTGGCCGAAAGACTCAAGCTCTGTGTTCGGGAAATGGACACCGTGGCGCGCTATGGCGGAGATGAATTTGTCGTGGTCCTGGGTCACCTGGATCTTGAACAGAAACAGTCGGAAATCCAGGCAGGGCAAGTCGCGGAGAAGATTCGCGCCAGTCTGGCGAAGAAGTATTTGCTTTCAGTGCCGCAGGAAGGAGGCGCTCTGGCAACCATAGAGCACCAATGCACTGCCAGCGTCGGTGTCGCCATGTTCTTCAATCACGAGGGGAGCGAGGACGACATCCTCAAGCGTGCCGACATCGCCATGTACAAAGCGAAAGAGGCCGGCCGTAATGCGGTTCGGTTTTTTGAGCAGGGGGATTGAGATCGGCTGAGCGCCACTGCGGCACAATCTGGCCCATGCCTTCGAGTTCAGCCACATCCGACCCGCTTTTTGCGGCCAGCCATCTCAGCAAACGCTACGGCGACAGCACCGTCGTTGATGACCTGTCGTTCCAGATCGCCGCTGGCGAATGTCTGGGGGTGATAGGCCCCAACGGCGCTGGAAAAACCACCACGATTCGCATGTGCCTGGGACAAAGCGTGCCCGACGGCGGCAGCATCACCGCCTTTGGCTTGGCGATGCCGCGTGACTCGCTGGCCATCAAGGCACAGCTTGGCGTGGTCAGCCAGCTCGACACGCTGGACCCCGACTTCACCTGCGCCGAGAACCTGCTGGTCTATGGTCGCTACTTCGGCATGAAGTCGAGCCAGATTCGTGAGCGCATTCCAGCGCTGCTGGCATTTGCTTCGCTCACGAGCAAGGCCACGGCCAAGCCGGGTGAGCTCTCCGGCGGCATGAAGCGGCGCCTGAGCCTGGCGCGTGCGCTGGTGAACAATCCGCGCCTGCTGCTGCTGGACGAACCCACCACGGGGCTGGATCCGCAGGCACGCCATCTGATGTGGGAGCGGCTGCAGCTCCTGCTGCAGGAGGGCAAGTCGATCCTGCTGACGACGCACTTCATGGACGAGGCGGAGCGCCTGTGCACACGCCTGCTGGTGCTCGACCACGGCAAGAAGATTGCCGAGGGCTCGCCACGCGATCTGATCAGCCAGTACCTGGAGCCCGATGTGGTCGAGGTCTACGGCACGGGTGCGCTGGAACTGGTGGACGGGCCCTTGCAGGCACTGGCGGCGCGCGTCGAAGTCAGTGGCGAGACTGTCTTCTTTTATACGCAGGACGCCAAGCCTTTGCTGCAGGCGCTGACCACGCAACCCCAGTTGCGCACCTTGCATCGGCCGGCCAATCTGGAAGACCTTTTTCTCAAGCTGACGGGCCGTCAGATCAGGGAGGACGCATGAACACCTCCATAAATCCATTTTTCGGGCGAATTGCGTCGTTGCTTGGTGCTCGCAATCCTCATGTACAGAAGTACATTGCGGTTGCTGCGCCCCGCGTGCCTAGCACTTCATCCCGAAAATCTGAATTTCTGAAGGTGTTCGTTGGAGCGATCGGATGAGTAATGCAAACAAGATCAGCGTCTGGCGCGCGCCGGAACTTTCCTGGCGTTGGTGGCCGGTTTTCCTGCGCAATCTGCTGGTCTGGCGCAAGCTCGCCATCCCCAGCCTGGTGGGCAACATTGCTGAACCACTGATGTGGCTGGTCGCCTTTGGCTACGGCATGGGCGCGCTGGTGGGGGAAGTGACACTGCCTGGAGTGGATGGTGCTGTCAAAGTGCCCTACATCCTGTTTCTGGCCAGCGGATCGATCTGCATGAGCGCCATGAATGCAGCGAGCTTTGAGGCTTTGTACTCGGCGTTTTCGCGCATGCACGTACAGAAAACCTGGGACGGCATCATGAACGCGCCGGTCAACCTGGACGACGTGGTGCTGGCCGAAATGCTCTGGGC
>CAZZLB010000214.1:0-5632 GCA_964654655.1 uncultured Rhodoferax sp.
CCGCGCTTGACAACCTGGACGCCATTGCGGCGGTGGAAGGAGTGGATGGGGTTTTCATCGGACCGGCCGATCTCTCGGCCTCTCTAGGCCACGTGGGCGAACAGGATCACCCTCGGGTGCGCGCCGCCATGGAAGACGCCTTCAGGCGCATTGCACGCGCCGGCAAGGCACCGGGCATCCTGATGGCCGATGAGAAACTGGCGCGGCACTACATTGCCATGGGCGGCTTGTTCGTGGCCGTCGGTCTGGACAGCAATCTGCTGGCACGCCACAGTTCAGCGCTGGCGGCCAGCTTCAGGCAGACGGCGCCGGCGCCTCGCTCCAACTGAAAAACTTGCGAATCTCGTCAGCCTGCTTTTGCGCATCGGCGTATCCCAGCGTCATCAGTTCGCGCGTATAGCTCGATTCGAACAGCAGGTAGCTGGCCAGCGCCGCGCCCTTGACGTCAGCCGCTTTGGTGGAAACGCCAACACCGCCGAGCATGGTGCGCACCGCCGCTGGCAAGTCACCGATGTAACGGGCGGCGATGTCATCCAGGCGTTGCGAGGGCGAGATCAGCAACAGGTCAACCTGGCGCAGGGCGCTGGCACTGCGTGCCTCGGCGGGCACCAGCGACATGGTCAGGTTGATGCGGCGCATGCGCTCAACGTCTACCGCCAGCGCATCCAGGAAGATACTGGAGAGCGCGTGGCCTGCAATCTGCGCCAGCGATGGATAAGTACTGCGTCTGCCGGTCGGGGTCTCGCCGCGTGGTTCAGCCAGGCGTCCGGCTCCGATCACGAGGATCCGGCTGGCTCCGAGATGAATGGCCGGCGCCACCGGTGCCGACTGGCGCATCGAGCCATCACCGAAATACTCGGAATTGCCATCGATCTGCAAAGCCATGGCCGGAAAGACAAAAGGAATCGCCGAGGAGGCCAGCAGGTGTTCGTAGGTGATGTGATCGCGCACCGAGCGTCGCCGCGAACGCACCCAGGGCAACAGTCGCGGCTCACCGTCAAAAAAGGTGATGTGCTCACCCGAGGTGTAGCTCGACGCCGTCACGGCCAAGGCCTGGATGTGACCCTGTCGTATCAGCTCGGGCAGGCGCTCCAACGGCGCGATGCGCTTGAGCAGATCGAGCGCCGGCGCGTTGTTGAGCAGGGAGCGCGGCTTCATGTGGCGCCACTTGGCAATCAGCCAGCCCAGCGACAGCAGCGTCATCAGGGTGGCACCGGAGCGCAGCATGGCGAGCGAGTCGGCGCGGTAAACCTGCTCGGCATGGATGTTGTTCCAGACCCCGACAATGCGGCGCACACTGGCGTCGAAATCATCCGCGCCGCAGGCCAGCGCTGTTGCGTTGATGGCGCCGGCCGATGTGCCGGTAATGATGGGAAAGGGATTGGGCTGTTGCAGCGCGCCACAGGCTTTGCGGATATCGGCAATGGCCTCCAGTACGCCGACCTGATAGGCTGCCCGCGCCCCACCGCCGCTGAGTATCAGTCCGGTAGCGTCTGAGTTTGCGCAATAGTTGGGCATGAAAACATTATCCACTGCTGACCAGGGTCAAGTCATTGTTCGCTAGACTACGGGCCTTCAGGAGTAATCAATGGCAGTGACAGAACAGATGATCATGGACGCGCTCAAGAGCGTCGTCGATCCCAATACCAAGCGCGACTTCGTGTCAACCAAGGCAATCCGCAACTTCACACTCAACGCTGGCGATGTGGCTTTCGATGTCGAACTCGGCTACCCTGCCAGGAGCCAGGCGGCGGGCTTTCGCTCGGCATTGATCGCCGCCGCACGTGGCGTCGCTGGCGTCGCCAATGTGTCGGTGAATGTGAGCAGCAAGATCGCAGCCCACGCCGTGCAGCGCGGTGTGCAGCTTTTGCCCAAAGTAAAAAACATTGTGGCAGTGGCCTCCGGCAAGGGCGGCGTGGGCAAAAGTACCACGGCAGTGAATCTGGCATTGGCACTGGCTGCGGAGGGAGCGAGTGTCGGTTTGCTGGACGCCGATATTTACGGCCCAAGCATTCCCACCATGATGGGTATTTCAGGGCAGCCGGAAAGTATCGACGGCAAGAGCATGGAACCACTGGAAAACTATGGCGTACAGGTGATGTCCATCGGTTTTCTTGTCGCGCAGGACGAAGCCATGATCTGGCGTGGCCCCATGGCGACCCAGGCGCTGGAGCAGTTGCTGCGCCAGACCAACTGGCGCGACCTGGACTATCTGGTTGTCGATATGCCGCCCGGCACCGGTGACATCCAGTTGACGCTGTCGCAGCGCGTACCCATGACCGGTGCGGTGGTCGTCACGACGCCGCAGGACATCGCCCTGCTCGACGCCCGCAAGGGCATCAAGATGTTTGAAAAAGTCGGCGTCCCCATCCTTGGTATTGTCGAAAACATGGCGGTCCACGTCTGCAGCCAGTGTGGTCATGTGGAACACATTTTTGGCGCGGACGGCGGCAGGAAGATGGCCGCTGAATACGGCATGGATTATCTTGGCGCGCTGCCTCTGGACATGCAGATTCGGCTGCAGGCCGACAGTGGCAAGCCGACCGTGGTGTCGGACCCTGACAGCGAGCTTGCAGGTATTTACAAGGCGGTCGCGCGTCAGGTGGCAGTTTCGATTGCTGCCAAGAACAAGGACTATTCCTCCAAGTTCCCGACCATCAAGATCTCGAAAGACACCTGAGAGAGGTCCCTGGTGGACACTGCCAGTCGCAATTCGGTACCGGGCCGCGCGCAACTCAAGGGGCGGCAACCCGATCTGGTGGCACTGCAGCAGGTACGCGCGCTGATTGGTGCGGCACCGCCGCAAGGACATCGGCGTGATCTTCTGATCGAGCATTTGCATCAGATCAACGATCACTTCCATGCCTTGTTCGAGCGCCACTTGGTGGCGCTGGCCAGCGAGATGCGACTCGCGCTGGCCGAAGTCTACGAAGTTGCGAGTTTCTATCATCACTTTGAGATCCTGCGTGACGACCAGATCGCGCCGGCGCTGACAGTTCGGGTTTGCAGTGGGCAAAGTTGCGCCATGGCCGGCTCGCAGGCGCTGCGCGCCGGGATACAGGCCGCAGAAAATCCTTCGCTTCACATACTCGCGGCCCCGTGTCTGGGGCGTTGTGAGCAGGCACCTGCGGTGCTGGTCGGCCAGCGTGCGCTGGGGCATGCCAGCGCCCCTGATGTGCTTGAAGCTGTCAGCAGTAGGTTGGAAACACCATCGGCAACCGATCTCGAGGGCCACCCCCATAAGGATTTGATTGGCTATCAGGCCTACCGGCAGCAGGGCGGTTATGCACTGGCTGCTGCCGTGGTCAACGGTGAGCATGATGCGGATGAGGTGATTGCCAGGATGGAAGCATCGGGCCTGCGCGGTTTGGGAGGTGCGGGTTTTCCAGCCGGACGCAAGTGGCGCATCGTGCGCGGCCAGAGCGCCCCGCGATTGCTTGCCGTCAACATTGACGAGGGCGAGCCCGGTACGTTCAAGGACCGAACTTACCTGGAACGGGATCCGCACCGCTTTCTCGAAGGCATGTTGATTGCGGCGCAGGTCGCTGGCACCGAGGCTTGCTACATTTATCTGCGCGACGAGTACCACGATGCACGGCGGATGCTCGCAAGCGAAATTGAGGCCCTGCAGGCAGATTCCCCTTGCCCCTTGCCGCACATTGAGCTGCGTCGTGGCGCCGGCGCCTATGTTTGCGGCGAAGAGTCGGCCATGATAGAGAGCATCGAAGGCAAGCGCGGAGCGCCGCGACTGCGTCCGCCGTATCTGGCGCAGCTTGGTTTGTTTGGCAGGCCGACCCTGGAACACAACTTCGAGACCCTGTACTGGGTGCGCGAAATCCTCGAAAAGGGACCACAGTGGTTCAACAGCCATGGCCGCCAGGGTCGCCACGGCCTGCGTTCCTTCAGCGTCAGCGGTCGCGTGAAACTGCCCGGTGTGAAGCTGGCGCCAGCGGGTATCAGCGTGCAGGAACTGATTGATGAATATTGCGGTGGCATGGCCGATGGTCACAGCCTGTACGCCTACCTGCCAGGTGGCGCCTCGGGTGGCATTCTGCCAGCCAGCCTGAGCCATCTCGCGCTCGACTTTGACACCTTGCAGCCCTATGGCTGCTTTATTGGCTCGGCCGCGGTGGTCGTGCTCAGCCAGCATGACCGCGCGCGTGACGCTGCGCTCAACGCCATGCAGTTTTTCGCGGCCGAGAGTTGCGGCCAGTGCACGCCCTGTCGCATCGGCACGGCCAAGGCCGCCGTGCTGATGCAGGCACCGGTGTGGGATCTGCGCACGCTCGACGATTTGTGTACGGTGATGGTGGACGCCTCAATCTGCGGTTTGGGTCAGGCCGCGCCGAACCCGGTGCGATCGGTGCAGAAATACTTTGCGCACGAAATCGGTGGCTGAGATGGCAGCGCTGACTTTCAAGCTCAATGAGGTGACGCTGCAGGCGCAGGAGGGTGAGAGCATTCTCCAGGCAGCGCAGCGCCACGGCGTCGAGATTGCGCACCTGTGTTTCAAGAAGGGGCTGGGCGTTGCCGGCAACTGCCGCGCCTGCGTTGTTGAAATCGAGGGCGAGCGCAATCTCGCCGCGAGTTGCTGCCGTCAGGTCGCACCCGGCATGCAAGTGCACAGCAACAGCGAGCGCGCTGTCAAAAGCCAGAAGATGGTGTTGGAGATGCTGCTGTCCGATTTGCCGGACACAGGCTCACCTGATGCGCTTGGCGAACTGGGTGATTGGGCAGTGCGTATGGGTGTGGAGCCGCGGACCGAACTGCTGGCCTTGCGCCGCAGGACAGTTGCAGTGGACGACTCGCATCCGGCGATCACCGTGAACCTGGACGCATGTATCCAGTGCACGCGCTGCCTGCGCGCCTGCCGCGATGTGCAGGTCAACGACGTCATCGGCCTGGCCCGGCGCGGGGCTCACAGCAGCATCGCGTTCGACCTGGGTGACGCGCTGGGCAGCAGTTCCTGTGTTGCTTGCGGCGAGTGCGTTCAGGCCTGTCCCACTGGTGCTCTTGTGCCGCGAAGCGGCGATGCGGCGCTGGTCGCGGACAAGGTGGTGGACTCGGTCTGTCCCTTCTGCGGCGTTGGTTGCCTGCTGAGCTACCAGGTGAAAGACAACAAGATCATTGGTGTGCTCGGACGCAGCGGCCCCGCCAATGCGCAGCGGCTCTGCGTCAAAGGGCGTTTCGGTTTCGACTATGTGCACAGCCCCCAGCGCCTGACGGTGCCGTTGATCCGCCGTGAAGGTGCAGTCAAGGATCCCGCACTGCTGCAGACTCTGAATCGCGACGGTGCGGACTGGTCGGGCGTGTTCCGGCCGGCGAGCTGGGAGGAGGCGCTGGACCTGGCGGCAAGGCCGCTCAAGCAGCTGCGCGATCAATATGGCCGAAAGGCACTGGCCGGCTTCGGCTCAGCCAAGGGCAGCAACGAAGAAGCCTATCTGTTCCAGAAGCTGGTGCGCACCGGGTTTGGCTCCAACAACGTGGATCACTGCACTCGCCTGTGCCATGCCTCCAGCGTGGCGGCGCTGCTTGAAGGCGTGGGTTCCGGCTCGGTCAGCAATCAGGTGCGCGATGTCGAGCATGCCGAGCTGATTCTGGTGATCGGCTCCAATACATCGGGCAACCACCC
>CAZZLB010000215.1:0-5618 GCA_964654655.1 uncultured Rhodoferax sp.
AGCGCATTGCGCAGCGTCAGCTCGATGCTGGCGGCGTTGACCGAGCCGACGCTCGGAAAACGAAACTCGAAATGCGGCGCGAACCAGCTTGTATCGAAGGCATAGCCATCGCCGCGCAGCTCGGACATCACATCGTCAAAGTCGAGCCGGATGAAGGTCGGCAGCAAAAAGCGGTCGTGCAGTTCTGTACCCCAGCGCGTTGCCGGTACCTTGTACGGGGTCTTCCAGAAGCGCGCCACCAGGGCACGCAACAGGAGTTGCTGCACCAC
Organism: uncultured Rhodoferax sp.; assembly: GCA_964654655.1. GTDB lineage: Bacteria > Pseudomonadota > Gammaproteobacteria > Burkholderiales > Burkholderiaceae_C > Rhodoferax. The sequence continues at coordinate 270 of CAZZLB010000215.1, forward strand.
GCTCATGCGCGGGTGTGGCGGCATTTCGAACGCACGCAGCTCAAGCAAGCCCAGACGTCCGGTAGCGGAGTCGGGCGAGTACATCTTGTCGATGGAGAACTCGCTGCGGTGCGTGTTGCCAGTGGCGTCGATCAGAATATTGCGCAGCGTGCGATCGACCAGCCAAGGGGGCATGGGATGGCCGTGCAACTCGCGGTTCCTGTAGATCTGTTCGATGGCAATTTCAAGCTCGTAGAGCTGGTCGTTGCGCGCTTCATCGACGCGCGGCGCCTGACTGGTCGGGCCGACAAACATTCCGCTGAACAGATAGCTCAGGCTCGGGTGGTTATGCCAGAACAGCAGCAGGCTGGCCAGCAGCTCGGGCTTGCGCAGGAACGGACTGTCGGCAGGTGTGGCGCCGCCCATCACAAAGTGGTTGCCGCCGCCAGTGCCCGTGTGGCGCCCGTCCTTCATGAACTTCTCGGCTGACAGGCGTGATTCGAAAGCCACCTGATAGAGGAACTCGGTGTTCCGGACCAGTTCTCCCCAGTTTGTCACCGGATGAATATTGACCTCGATGACGCCCGGGTCCGGCGTGACCTGCAGCAGCCGCAGGCGGGGGTCACGCGGTGGCGGGTAGCCCTCAAGCACGATCTGCACACCCAGGCTCTGCGCAGTGGCTTCAATGGCGGCCAGCAGACTCAGATAGTCCTCCAGCTTTTCCAGCGGCGGCATGAAGATGTAGAGCACGCCTGACTTCTCGCCCATCGCTTCGGCCTTGGGGCCACTGGCTCGGCGCGGGTCACGCACTTCGACACACAGGGCGGTGCGGGTGATCCAGTGCGCCGATTCCTGCGGTTTGGGAACGCGGGCAAAGTCTGCGGGTTCGGTTTGGGTGGCGCTCTGGGCACTGACTGCCGCTGCGCCAGCGCCTGAAGCTGCGGCGCTCTGGAATTTTCGGTCTGCCTCGGTGGCGGGTCCGGTGCCGGACGGGTAAGTTGCTGCAATTGCCGAAGGCGCTGTTGGCTGTCCGGTCGTGTAGCGAGCCGCCACTGCATCATGCGTCGGCAATGCCCCCCGGGCCGCGCTCGGGTCCTGCTCAAGCAAATAGGGATAGTCGCTCTCGCTGACCCAGGGCAGGGAGTCCAGCGGCAAACGCAGACCCATGGGCGAGTCGCCAGGCATCAGGTACATGCGCTCGTCGCGCAGGAACCAGGAACCGGTAGTCCAGGCGGTGCCAGTCGCACCCGAGGTCTCAGCCACCTTGATCGGCAACACATAGCCGACGACGGCGTCGAGCTTTTGTTCAAAGACCCGGCGCAGGCGCGCGCGTTCCATCTCGTCGTCGAGCTTCGAATTGAAAGGGTCGACGTTGGTCGGCAGGCGCCGCTCGCGCCACAGGTAATACCAGACGTCTTCGTAGGCGCTTTGCATGAACTTGTCGGTAACGCCGAGCTTGCTGGCCAGCGTCTGTGTGAAACGCTTCGCATCCTCGCTGGTGTAATGGGTAGGCGCGCGCTCGTCGGTAAAGAGTGCCGGGTTGGACCACACCGGCTCATGGTCGGTGCGCCAGTAGATATTCAAAGCCCAGCGCGGCAACTGTTCGCCCGGATACCACTTGCCCTGGCCGAAGTGCAGAAAGCCCCCGCTACCGTATTCGGTGCGCAGTTTCTGCACCAATTCGGTGGCAAAGCCTCGTTTGGTGGGTCCCAAGGCCTCGGTGTTCCATTCTGGTGCGTCGCGGTCGTCAACCCCCACAAAAGTGGGCTCACCACCCATCGTCAGCCGCACATCGCCGGCCTTGAGTTCCTCATCCACTGCATCGCCCAAGGCCATGACGTCGGCCCATTGTTCCTCGCTATAAGGCTTGGTGACGCGTGGCGACTCGTAGATGCGCTTGACAGCCATGTGGTGCGCGAAGCTCACCTCGCACTTGTCCATGCGACCCTCAATCGGCGCCGCGCCCGAGGGCTGGGGCGTGCAGGCCAGTGGAATATGCCCCTCGCCAGCAAGCAGGCCCGAGGTGGCATCCAGCCCGACCCAGCCGGCACCGGGCAGGTAAACCTCGCACCAGGCGTGCAGATCGGTGAAGTCGACCTCGGTGCCACTGGGGCCATCGAGTGACTTGACGTCGGGTTTCAGCTGAATCAGATAACCCGAGACAAAGCGTGCCGCCAGACCGCAGTGGCGCAGCAATTGAACCAGCAGCCAGGCCGAATCGCGACAGGAGCCGGAACCGAGCTTGAGTGTCTCGTCGGGCGACTGGACACCGGGTTCCATGCGGATCAGGTAGCTGATGTCCTTGTGCACCATCTGGTTCACCGCCACTAGAAAGTCGATGGTGCGGCGCTTGCGTCGATCGATGCGTGCCAGGCAGGCCTTGAGGCGTTTGGTCAGGTGTTCGGTTGCAAGGTAGGGCGCGAGTTCCTGCTTGAGCAGCGCTTCGTAGCTGAAGGGGTATTTCTCGGCGCTGGGTTCGAGGAAGAAGTCAAACGGGTTGTAGACGGCCATTTCCACCACCAGATCCACCGTGACCTTGAACTCACGCGTCTTCTTCTCGAAAACCAGACGGCTCTGGTAGTTGGCAAAGGGGTCCTGCTGCCAGTTGATGAAGTGCTGGGCAGGTTCCACCTTGAGGGAGTAAGAGATGATCTTGCTGCGGCAATGCGGTGCCGGGCGCAAACGGATCACCTGGGGACCGAGATTGACCAGCCGGTCGTATTTGTAGTGCGTGACGTGGTTCAGGGCGGCGTGAATGGACATGATTTATTCTGGTGATGCGGCTACAAAGAGCCTGGCCATGCGGTCGATACTAGCAATGTTGGTGCCATGGCGGTTTGCGTGTAGGATAAAACCATGACTGATCTGACACGTACCGATTTTCGCTTCTTTCACCGCCTGCGGGTGCGCTGGGCCGAGGTTGATCTGCAGGAGATCGTTTTTAACGCGCATTACCTGATGTATATCGACACGGCGATTGCAGACTACTGGCGCGCTCTGGCTTTGCCGTATTACGTCACCATGCATGCTTTGGACGGTGATCTTTACGTGAAGAAGGCAACGGTCGAATACGACGCATCGGCCAGGCTGGATGACCAGTTGGACGTGGGTATCCGATGTGCCCGTATCGGAACTTCATCGATGATTTACGAGTGCGCCATTTTCCGTGGTGAAGAGCGCTTGATCACCTGCGATCTGGTCTATGTCTTTGCCGACCCGGCAACGCAGAAGTCCAAGCCCGTGCCAGCATCGTTCAGAGACATTTTGCTGGCTTATGAGGCGGGCGAGTCCATGGTCCGCATGGCAGTCGGTACCTGGGAGGAACTTGGGCAGGAAGCCAGTCGGGTGCGTACCGAAGTGTTTGTGGAGGAGCAACGCATCCCTGCCGATATGGAGTGGGACGCTGCCGATCAGAACGCTGTCCATGCGCTGGCGCGCAACCGGATGGGCTTGGCAGTGGCCACCGGGCGGTTGCTGCAGCATGCGCCAGGCGTCGGTCGCATCGGCCGCATGGCGGTCAGCCGGGTCCTGCGCGGCTCGAATCTGGGACGGGATGTGCTGCAGGCCCTGATGCGCGCAGCCACCGAGCGCGGAGATCGCGAAGTGCTGCTGCACGCCCAACGAACAGCACGTGGTTTTTATGAGCGGCTAGGCTTTGTGCCGCGCGGCGAGCCTTTCGAGGAAGCGGGCATTGTGCACATCGAAATGGTGCACGGGCTTTAGGACAATCGGCCTGCATGCTCTCGTGGTCGCTGCGGCGCGCATTGCCGCGGCCCTCATGCTGCCAAATGCGCAGAAATCGGTCCCCGGCAACACCCGCCCCAGCGTGTCCCGCCGTATTCAAATGTCGGCCAGCAAAGGGTAGGGTGGGGGAGTCACGCCCACTTTGGGACCGCCGATCGAACCCAGGTGCAGGCCTCTGGCTTCACTTGCGGAAACCTGCATCGAAATGATTGCGTCATGGCCACCATTTGGCGACTCGGCGGCCTGGGCCACGGTGCCACAGGGTTGGACTGCATCGGCCTCTTGAAACACTTCGTCTCCTGCCTTCATGGGTGCGTCACTGTGCGCCAGAAAGGCGCGTCGCTTCAGCGTGCCACGAAACTGGCTGCGTGCCACCACTTCCTGCCCCGGGTAGCAACCTTTTTTGAAATTGACGCCGCCAACCGACTCGTAATTGAGCATCTGCGGCACAAAGGCCTGCACCACCGGTTCGCTGATCATGGCAATGCCGCTGCGCACCTCGCTCCAAAGCCACTCGGGCAGACTCAGGCTCGGGCCAGCCGGTGCGCCTTGTGCCGCAGGCGCCAGCCACAAAGCGCGGGGCACGCCATCGGCCGGGTGCAGACCAAAAATCATGGCATCGCCTTCGTCGCGGCGAACCCAGCTCTGGATCGGGCCTTGGCAGAGTGCTTCAAGGGCCGCACCGGTCAAGCCAAAGATCGCATAGTCTGCGCTGGCGTCCGCCAGTTTGACCTTGGCGCGCATGACAAAGCGCGACAGGTTCTTCAGCGTCACCGCCAGGAGGTCGGTGTTGCAAATCAGAAGAATTTCGGTCGGACTGCGCTTGATTGCGTAAAAGCTTGCCAGCATCCGGCCTTGTGCCGAGCAGTAGGCGGCCAGTCTCACCTCGGACGAACCCAGCTGCAAGATGTCCTGCGTCAATTGCCCATGCAGAAAGGAGGCGGCGTCAATTCCCTCGGCCCGGATAACACCCAGGTGTGCCAGTTGCACTGCGCCATTGAGTTTGGTTTGCATGACGTGAATTATCATCCCCCGTCGAATTCATACAAGGCTGTAGGGCTGTGCGTCGCTTTTTCACTCTCGTCAACTCGCTGGTTGCGCTGGCTATCCTGCTGGGTGGCAGCGCGGTCTGGTGGGTCAACCAGAGCCTGCGTCTGCCGGGCGAAACGGTCGATCTGTCAATAGAGCCCGGCACGTCCGTGCGAGCTGTGGCGCAGTCGGTCAGTGACGCAGGAGTTGATGTAAATCCGACGCTGCTGTACTGGTGGTTTCGCATCTCAGGCCAGGCACGCCTGATCCGGGCCGGTAGTTACGAGATCGAGACCGGTGCCAGTGCCCGCAGTCTGTTGCAGAAACTGGTGCGGGGCGAAGAGGCACTGCGCGCGGTCACCCTGGTGGAAGGCTGGACCTTCAGCCAGGTTCGCGCAGCGCTGGCCAAAGCCGAACAACTCAAGCCCGAATCCAAAGGACTGCCAGACTACATGGTGATGCAAGTACTGGGAAGGCCGGGACTGCATCCGGAAGGGCGGTTTTTTCCCGACACCTACACCTACGCCAAGGGCAGCAGCGATCTGGCCGTGCTCCGGCGTGCCATGCGCGCGATGGACAGGAACCTGGAGGCGGTCT
>CAZZLB010000216.1:0-5573 GCA_964654655.1 uncultured Rhodoferax sp.
GACATTTGAAGATAAAAATCGCGCAAAGAGAATTTCTGAAAACACTCCTGGCACTACATTGGTTGAAAATAAGAGAAAAGCCCACGCCATCCAAATCACCCCCAAGCTGCGCGAGGCGATCCTCAAAGGGCTGCCAGCATTTGAGAAGGGCGGTTTTGTTGCTAATAAGGCAATTGGCGGTGGATCTTTTCAAGGAAAAAAACCTCCAAGTATAAAAAATTTGGCAAGAGTAAAGGATAAATTTATTTATCATTCTGGCACCGTCCATGATCTTCAAAGCATGAAGGATTATTTGGACCCGCAGCATGGTGATTGGATAAGAGAGATTGCTGAACACTCTGGATATGATGATCCAGATGAGCTTTTAGAAAAATCGACTCCTCTTATTTGGATGTCAGACAAACCAACATGGGTCGTTTCTAAGGTGGCTAGAAAACTTAATAAGCCACATAATAAAGTTACAGTAGATGACATAAGAGAGCACGGTCATGTTGCGGTTATACCGCGCAAAGGCGATCATGCTGATCATGTTTGGAGGGTTGGGGAAGAAGGGCTTCAAAATGGCCCTTATTCTGAAGTTACAAATTTAAATGGCGAAAAAACCAAAGCATATAACACAGATCTTTTTGACGACAACAAAGAGCCGTTTGGAGTCGAAAGGAACGAATATATTTCCGCTCAAAGCGTTGAGCCTTTGGTTCATTTAACAGGAAACGATTTAGTCGACTTTCTTAGGGAGACAGGAGATCTTCCAAGAAACAATCTAAATAAAGATCAGGCATTTGACAGAGGCGGCTCTATAATTAGACGCGCTCTTGATGTAATATCTAAACTTCCGCAATAAGCGGAACGGGGACGCCCGATCTCTAGCTGGAGAAATAGGATGTATGAACTGGCCAAAAAGGCGCGCGAGAAAATGAAGGCTAAGGCCCGTTCTCTTGCGGCTGAAAAAAACGAAAAAGTTGATTCCTCAAATTGGTCGCCTGCGGAGCCGCTGAACGCCGATGTCAAAACAGGCGCTCGCCCTGTTGGCAAGGGCGCGCGTCTTTATAAAAAAGGCGGCAAGGTTGTTGGCAAAGCCGACGGTAAGGCTTCCGTCCCGCGTGCGGATCGCAAAGCGCGCAAGGCTGGCGGTCGGGCTGTTGAGAAAGAGATCGGCATTGGCATGGCGAACAAGGACGTTCGCGCCGCCAATGAACAACGTGAAGGCAAGAAGCACGTTGGCGCCTTTAAGAAGGGCGGCCGCGCTAAAAAAGACATCGGCGGCACGATTAAGAACTTAGCCACAAGCGGCGTTCTTGGCCTTGGCGGTAAGCTGATTGGAGATGCCGCAAAGCGTTCTGATGATGAGCGCGATGAAAGAGATTACCGCAACGCCCAAATGGCGGCTCTTGCTAACCGCAAAAGCGGCGGCAAGGTAAAGCGCAAGCATGGCGGCAATGTTCCATCTGACGCTGAGACGCAGACAAACAAGAACCGCATTGGCGACGAAAAGATTAAGCCAGTTCGCGGCGCTGCTCAGAATTACAAGAAGGGCGGCAAGATAAAGAAAGCTGACGGCGGCAGTCGTTTGCCTGAGCCTGATGAAGCCATTGGCTCAGAAGTCCGTATGAAGGGCTTGAAGGTTATGCCGTCTCAAGAGAATAGCGCTGCCGCACAGGTAACGCCATCTCAGCTGCGTCGAGAAGAAGGCTATTCTAGAGCCGACATGAAGGCAAAGCGCAAGTCAGGTGGCCGCACAAAGAAGATGGACGGCGGCCAAATGGGGCCTGATCCGCGCATGGGAATTGTTTCTCCGCGCACAAACGCTCTTGGCCGCGACACCCTAGTCCCTGGCATGAAGAAGGGCGGCAAGTCTAAGGCCGCTGATCGCGAAGCGCATGCAAAAGGCGGTCGCACTCGCGCCAAAGGCAAAACAAACATCAATATTGTTATTGCCGCAGGTCAGAAGCGCCCTGAAGAAAGCATGATGCGTGGTCCAGGCGCTCCGCCTCCTGCTGGCTTGCCAGGCGGCCCAGGCGGCCCAATGCCTGTTCCGGCTCCTGCGCCAGGCGGTGGCGGCGCTCCTATGCCTGTGCCTATTCCAATGCCTATGCCTCCTGGCGGCGGCGCTGGCGGCCCTCCTATGGGACGCAAGAGCGGCGGCCGCATTTCTAAAGTAGCCAAAAGCTACAAGGACATGGAGGCTGGCGCAGCAACTGGCGAAGGACGTTTGCAAAAAACGGATATCGCCAAGTTGCATAAAGACGCTCCTGCTCGCAAAGCTGGCGGCCGCATCAAGTCTTACAAAGACATGACGGCTGGCGCTGAAAGCGGAAAGGGCCGTTTGCAAAAGACAGCGATTGAGAAATCGCAAAGGCTTCGCGGTAAGTAATTACCGCGACGGGGCTGGCTGCTACCCCCTTCCCAGCCGCCAGCCCCACAATTACATGAGGAAGGAGCCGGAGGAAGGGCTGGTTTAATGACTTTTATAACGCCTCTGCATGTATATCGAAAAGAATTAGAGACGTTATTAGACGGCGAGATCGAAAGACTAAAAGATAATCTCTCTCTTGGTCTCATTGAAACTCATGATGAGTATAAGCATATCGCTGGAAAGATAGCTGGATTGAGATTAGCGCAGGAATATATGCTCGAAGCCGATCGGCTATGTAAGGAGAAGGTTCTTTAACAGGAAGGGGAAACTATGCCGGCAATGTTGATGGATCATAATGTAGATCCAAAAGAGAAGTTGGTCGCTGAATTGGGCGATTTATCTAATGTTGAGCTTTTCAACAATCAGATTCTTTGCGCTGTTTATATCAGGCCGACAAAAACAAAAAGCGGGATTTATTTGTCAGATAAGACGGCAGATGAAGATCGATATCAAGGTAAGGTTGGTTTGCTTGTTGGCATGGGGCCTGCGGCCTTTCATGACCAAAGCGGCGAATGGTTTGGCAGTTCGACATTTAAACTGCATGACTGGCTTGTGTTTAGGCCTTCTGATGGCTGGAGCATAAATGTCAATGGCGTTTTATGCCGCGTTTTATCAGACACGCAAGTTAAAGCCAGAATCAGTTCGCCTGATCAGGTGTGGTAAGGAGTTTTTGATATGTCAGATGAAGAAAATCATGTTGATGTTACGCTTGAAGATCCAAAAGAAGCGCAAAAAGATGAGCCTGAAGTTGTTGTAGCTGAAGAAAAGCCGGAGAAAGTTAGTAAAAAGTCTGAAAAGGCTGAAATACCGGCTGAAGAAGGCATTCAAGAGCTAAAGAAAAAGCTAGAAATTGAAAAACTAGCTCGCGCTGATGCTGAAAAGCGCGCTCAACATGCTCAAGATCGTGTTCAGAAAGCGTATGGTGAGGTTACAGACGCTAATTATCAGCTCGTTTCAAACGCCATTGACACATTAAAGTCTCGCGATGAAGCATTGAAGATCGCTTATAAGGAAGCCTTTAGCGTTGGCGACGTTGATAAGCTTGCTGAAGTGACTGAAGCGATTGCTATAAACAAGCAACAGCTTTCTGAACTTAAAAAAGGCGAGAAAGCAATGAAGCAGCAGATTGAGGATGCGAAAAACGCGCCTCAATATGCGCCTCCTGCTTCTGGGGAGATCGTTGATCAGGTGATTGCGAGCGTTGCGCCGTCATCTCCCAAGTCAGCAATGTGGCTTCAGCAAAATCGCGACGTCATCAAGACGGAAAAAGACGTCCGTAAGATGTATCGCGCTCATGAAGACGCCATTGATGATGGCTTGGCGCCAGATACGGATGAGTATTTCAGTTATATTGAGAGCAGACTGGGTGTTCGGCCTCAATATACAGAGCCGCAGACTGAGGCTACGGTTGATAGCCCTCTTTCTTCTGCTTCTGCTCCTAGAAAATCATCTCCTCCGCCTGCCGCGCCTGTTTCTAGAGGCGGCAATCGGCCTAATGTTGTTCGATTATCGCGTGAACAGGCAGATACGGCTCGCGCTTTAGGGATGTCGGAATCTGAATACGCCAAAAACATGCTTGCCCTTCAGAAAGAGGGCAAACTTAGCCATTAAAGGATTATACAATGAATGATACGCCTATTTTAACGCGCACCCGCACTCGCAGAGCAGGTTTATTCGCTAAAAAAGACGTTGCTGCGCCTCAAGTTGAGGAAAGCAATGTTGAGGAATCTGAATCAAACGCTCCTCCAATGCGCCCACAGCTTAGAAATGAAGATCCGCGTCAGCGCGCTGCTTTGCGCGCCGCAGAACTGCGCGATCATTTAGGGGATACTGAGGCCAGCAGCAGCCAATTTGACATTCCTGCTGAGAATATCCCCGATGGTTGGACATACAATTGGAAGCGCATCTCTGTTTTTGAGTGGGAAGATAAAAACAACCTGATTAACGTGCGCAGAGATGGTTGGGACCCTGTTCCGGCGTCTCGCCATCCAGAGATGATGCCAAAGGACGATATAAGCGGCTACGTTATCCGCGATGGCATGATGCTTATGGAATGCCCGACTGAAATCGTTGATGAGAGAAAGCGTTTTGAGATGAAGAAAGCGCGCGATCAGGTGCGGTTTAAAGAAGCGCAGCTATCTGGCACGCCAGAAGGAACATTGACGCGAGATCATGCTCAAGTGAAGCCGCAAATTAAGAAATCATTTGAGGCTATGCCAATTCCGAAAGAATAAATTCGGAAGTTTTTGCTTTCTATCATGCACAAATTGGGGCGCAGCAATGCGCCCCTTTACTTTTTGTCGTTGTCAATAGATAATAGGAAATAGTAGGCCATAACCGGCTTGGGCTCCCCCGGCGTGGAGCATCATTTTTCCCGGTTCTATAATCGCCCCGGTGCGCGATGGCAGAACCTCCTGAAAAGGAGACCGTCATGGCGAATACAAATGCGCCTTTCGGATTTCGTCAATATCAGGGAACGGGATCGGCTCCGACCTACGAACAGGTTGCAGTTTCGATTTCGGCCTCTGCAAATGCTATCTACTTTGGTGATCCAGTAACTCCAGACGCTAATGGTCTTATTGTTCGCTCAACCAGCTCTGCTGGCACGGCTGACACTCAGATCGCTGGTGTCTTTATTGGCTGCACATATCTCTCGACCGCTCAGAAGCGCGTTGTTTGGTCAAACTACTTCCCTGGCAGCGGCGACCCCGTAGCTAATTCGGTCACTGGCTTCATTGTCAATGATCCGAATGCGAAGTTCCTTGTTCAGACTGACGCTACCGGCGCTGCGCAGACGAACGTGAACAACACGGTCGGCTTCGACATCGGCAACGGTAATGCCACTTCAGGCATTTCTGGCGCATTCTTGAATATCGCAACCGCTGGCACTGACAATACGCAACCTTTCCGCATTATTTCGCTTGTTACCAACCCCCCAGGTGGCGCAGGCACGGAAGCTGGCGCGTATAATTACGTTGTCGTTGCCTTCAACAATGTCAGCACCAAGTCGCTGGTCGGCATTTAAGGAGTAACGAACAATGGCTGTTAATCTTAGTGCCATCAAAGACCTTCTGCTCCCCGGTCTCCGTGGGATCGAAGGCAAGTATGAGATGATCCCATCTCAGTATGACAAGATCTTCACGAAGCATGATTCCAA
>CAZZLB010000217.1:0-5541 GCA_964654655.1 uncultured Rhodoferax sp.
CCATCATGGGCGCCGGCGTCGGCATGGCGCTGGACGGTCTGCGCCCGGTGATCGAAATGCGCGTGGTCGACTTTGCCCTGTGCGGCATGGACGAAGTCGTCAACCAGGCTGCCAAGAACCGCTTCATGTTCGGTGGTCAGGGCCGGGTGCCGTTGGTGGTACGCATGCCTATTGGCATCTGGGACGCCTCAGCGGCGCAGCACTCGCAGTCACTGGAGAGCTGGTTTGCGCACCTGCCCGGCCTGGTGGTGGTCTGTCCGGCCACGCCGCAGGACAACTACGCCCTGTTGCGCGCTGCGCTGGCCAGCGGTGACCCGGTGGTTTACATGGAGCACAAGACACTCTGGGGCCTGAGCGGCGAGGTGGACGTGTCGCATACGGCGCCACTGGGCCACGCCAACATCCTGCGCAAGGGCAACAACCTGACCCTGGTGAGCTGGAGCAAGCAGGTGCAAGCCTGCGCCACGGCCTGCGAGCAACTCGGAGCAGAAGGTATTGAGGTCGAACTGATAGACCTGCGCACGATCTGGCCCTGGGATCGGGATACCGTCCTGAAGTCCTGCGCCAAGACGAAGAAGTTGCTGGTCGTCCATGAAGCGGTGCAGGCGGGCGGCTTCGGTGCCGAGATCGCCGCCAGTGCAGCCGAGGCGACCGGCTGCAGGATCCAGCGTCTGGGTGCAGCGCGCATACCGGTCGGCTATGCGCCCATACTGGAGGCGCAATCGCGAATCACAGCGCAGGACGTTTCAGCGGCCGTGCGCACCCTGCTTCAATCTTCAAACTAAAGTCATTTCCCATCATGCACCTCCCTCACGAACCCACGCACTTGCCGATCGAAGTTCCGGACCCCGCAGCGCAGGATGAGGAAACCCTTGTTCCGCTCAAGATCGAGGACTGGCTGACGGTGATCGTCATGGGGCTGCTCTCCCTCATCACCTTTGGCAATGTGCTGGTGCGCTACTTCACCAGCCAATCCTTCGCCTGGACCGAAGAGTTCTCGGTATTTCTGATGATCGTGCTGGCGCTGGTGGCGGGCTCGGCCTCGGTGGCCCGCAACCGCCAGATCCGCATCGAGTTTTTTGCCGACAGCGGCTCCCAGGCGCGTCAGCGGGCTTTGGCCCGCTTCGGTGCCATCACCGTGTTTCTTCTGTTTGCCTTGATCGCGGTGCTCAGCACGCGCATGGTGTGGGACGACATCCGCTTTGGCGAGACCTCGCCGGGCATCGGTATACCGCAGTGGTGGTACACGATCTGGCTACCCGTGATGTCGGTGGCCATCGCTGGCCGCGCCCTGGGCCTGTTCATCCGCCGGGGGCGCAGAGCATGATCCCGACGCTGCTATTTACTGCCTTCGTCGTCATGATGCTGATGGGCGTGCCGATCGGCGCAGCGCTGGGCCTGGCGGGTGCTGCCTGCATTGCCCTGGCCAATACGGATGCTCTCTGGTTTGGCCTGCTGGCCGTGCCGCAGAACTTCTATGCCGGTCTGGGCAAATACCCACTGCTGGCGATTCCCATGTTCGTTCTGGTGGGCTCGATTTTTGATCGCTCCGGCGTCGCCCTGCGTCTGGTGAATTTTGCCATTGCCATCGTCGGACGCGGCCCCGGCATGCTGCCGCTGGTGGCGATTCTGGTGGCCATGTTCCTGGGCGGCATTTCGGGTTCCGGCCCGGCCAATGCCGCGGCAGTGGGCGCGGTCATGATCGCCGCCATGTCGCGTGCCGGCTATCCCGCCGCATTTTCAGCAAGCGTGGTCGGCGCTGCTGCTGCCACCGACATCCTGATTCCCCCATCGGTGGCCTTCATCGTCTACTCGGTGCTGGTGCCGGGCGCTTCGGTGCCGGCGCTGTTTGCTGCCGGCATGATTCCTGGCGTTTTGGCCGGTCTGGCACTGATCGTGCCAACCGTGTTGCTGGCGCGCAAGCACAAGATGGGCGCGCTCGAAGCCAGTCTGCCGCGCCCGCCCTTCTGGAAGAGTTTTCGCGAGGCCACCTGGGGTCTGGCAGCGCCGGTGCTGATTCTGGGCGGCATGCGCGCGGGCTGGTTCACGCCCACTGAAGCTGCGGTGGTCGCCGTGTTTTACGGCCTGTTTGTCGGCATGGCGATCCACCACACCATCAAGGTGCGCGATCTCTTTGTCATTCTGCGCGAGTCCGGCGAACTCTCGGCCGTCATCCTGCTGGTGGTATCACTGGCGGGTATTTTTGCCTATTCACTTTCCACGCTGGGCGTCATTGACCCCGTAACCCGCGCCATCGTCAACTCCGGTCTGGGCGAATACGGCGTTCTTTCCCTGCTGATCCTGCTGCTCATCACCGTGGGCATGTTCCTGGACGGTGTGTCGATCTTCCTGATCTTCGTGCCGCTGCTCTGGCCCATTGTGCAGTTCTACAAGTGGGACCCGGTCTGGTTTGGCGTCATCCTGACGCTCAAAGTCGCACTCGGCCAGTTCACGCCACCATTGGCAGTCAATCTGATGGTGTCCTGCCGCATCGCCGGTGTGCGCATGGAAGAAACGGTGCGCTGGGTTGGCTGGATGCTGTTTTCGATGTTCCTGGTGATGGTGGCCGTTATCATCTGGCCCGAGCTCGCGCTTTGGCTGCCACGCTACCTGGGCTATTGAAGCCAGACCCATTTTGTTTTTATTCCAAAGGAGACTTGACCCATGAAATTACGCAGAACCCTGATCAGCCTGGTCGCCGCAGCAGCAGCACTGGGCGCATTCACAACGGCCGCCCTTGCGCAAAGCGCGTACAAGGCCGAGTACAAGATGTCGCTGGTCCTCGGGCCCCCGACACCCTGGGGCCAGGCCGGCAAGGTATGGGCTGATCTGGTGAAGGAACGCACGCAAGGCCGCATCAACATCAAGCTGTATCCCGGTGTCTCGCTGATCCAGGGCGACCAGACGCGCGAATTTTCAGCACTGCGCCAGGGCGTGATTGACATGGCGGTGGGCTCGACCATCAACTGGTCACCCCAGGTCAAGGAACTCAACCTGTTCTCCCTGCCCTTCCTGATGCCAGACTACGCCGCCATTGATGCCCTGACCCAGGGTGCAGTCGGCAAACAGATTTTCCAGACGCTGGAAAAGGGCGGTGTGGTGCCACTGGCCTGGGGCGAAAACGGCTACCGCGAAGTGACCAATTCCAAGCGCCCCATCAAGTCACCGGAAGACGTGAAGGGCATGAAGATGCGCGTGGTTGGTTCGCCGATCTTCGCCGACATGTTCAGCGCCATGGGCGCAAATCCGACGCAAATGAGCTGGGCTGACGCACAGCCCGCACTGTCCAGCGGCGCTGTCGATGGTCAGGAAAACCCCCTGTTCCTGTTCACCATTCTGAAGATGCACACCGTCGGACAGAAATTTGTCACGACCTGGGGCTATGTCGCCGACCCGCTGATCTTTGTCGTCAACAAGGACATCTGGAATTCCTGGACACCGGCTGACCAGGCCATCGTGCGCCAGGCCGCCATCGACTCCGGCAAGGAAGAAATCGCGATCGCCCGCAAGGGCCTGGTGGAAGCTGACAAGCCGCTGCTCAAGGACATCGCCGCCATGGGCGTCACGGTGACACAACTGAGTGCCGCCGAGCGTGAAGCTTTCGTCAAGGTAACGCGCCCGGTCTACGAAAAGTGGAAACCGACTGTAGGCGCTGATCTGGTCAACGCAGCCGAAGCTGCCATCGCTGCACGCAAGAAGTAATCTGAGCCTCTTTAGATCAGATGGCGAAGGCCTCCCGATTCGGGAGGCCTTTTTTTGTGCCCGCCAGGTCAGCGGCGTTACAGCCTCGCATCGGATCGGCTCTTGCGGTACGCCCTGGGCGTCCCGCCTGTCCACAGCTTGAAGGCACGATGAAAAACGGTGATGTTGGCAAAGCCGATCTCTGCCGAGATGGTGTCTACTGACTTCCGGGTTTTGACCAAAAGCTGGACCGCCACGTCCCGCCGCAGGACATCCTTGATTTGATGGAATGAGGTTCCTTCTTCCATCAGGCGCCGGCCCAAGGTGCGCGTCGAGAGATTGAGTGCCTTGGCCGCCGTCGTCATGTCTGTCTTGGCATTCAAATGGGACTCGATGTAGCGGCGTACCCTATGGCTTAGCAGACTCTCGTCGAACGGCACAAAAAACCAGTTCTGCGGCGCATTGAACAGAAAATCGCGCAACTCGATTTTGCTGCGACGTTGTACCGGCTCATCGAAATACGAAGCCTTGATATGCATGGCGGTAACGGGCTGGTCAAAGTACACCGGACCGGGAAAAATGAAGACGTATTCCGACGCATCGAGTGGCCTTGGAAAGGCGAAGTCGACACGTTCGATGGCAATTTTTTTCCCAATCACCCAGGACGCGATGCCGTGAACCAGCTTGAGGTGAAACTCCTGCACCAAGCGACCATTCTTTGCATCCGTCGGATAGCGCTTGATGCTCAGGCTGATGATGTCTGGGCCGCGTTGCACACCAAACGAAAAATCATCAGACAGCATGTGGTCAAACTGTTGCCAGCGGCGCAAGGCGGATTGAAGATTGGACGCATCGAGCAGGAAGATGATCAGGACTTTCAAGGTCCCTTTGCGTAGCGGCCGACCATACAGCCCTGGCATTTCGTCGTCAATTCGCTCCACAAGCGACTGGAACAAAGTGGAGAACTGCTCCTGGGTGATGCGCGCATCTGGCATCGAAAGCAAATTTTCCGAAATGCCTGCCTTGTGCATGAGTCGACTCAAGTCAAGATGATCAACCCTGATTCCATCAAGAAACGTCTTGATGTACGAGGCTGGCAGGGTAGTCTGGAATGCATTCATGCCTGGCCGGAATTGTAAATTTATTGGCAAAAACGGTCAATAAACAGACGACCACATCGGCTACTATTTTTCTCACTCAGGCATCAGACCTGAATAGATAAATACGTAGGAGCATTTCTGACAATGGACAGTTCTTCCGCTGATTGAACTTTTGCGGCGCTGTTCAACCGCAATTTCTATTTGAGTATCGGTGTCCCGATTTTTCGGGGCGCTTATTGATTTCCAAACTACCAAGAACCACGGGACAAATCATGCAAAAACCGACTTCAACTCCTCGCCACCTGCAACGGACAAGCACACTGCGGCACCCCTTCAAGCCCAGCCTGCTGGCTGGCGCTGTCAGCGCCGCAGTGTTGGCTTGCGCCACCTCCGCAGCCTATGCACAGTCCAATGCCGACAGCGGCAGCAAACTGGAGAGCGTGATCGTCACAGCGCAGAAGCGTCCGCAGACCCTGCTGGACGTGCCGGCATCGATCCAGGCAATGACAGCCGATCAGGTCCGCGAGCTTGGTATCACCGATTTTGTTTCGCTGTCGCAATACACGCCAGGCGTCATTGCCTCCAATCAGGCTGTCGGAGGACGCACCGTCCAGACCTTCACGATCCGCGGTGTCGGCATGGACGACTCCCGTCCCAACGGCAGTCCCTCCGCCGCAGTGCATTTCGATGGCGTTTACCAGGGCTCTGCGGCCCTCATTGGTGGACAGATGTTCGACGTTGAGCGCGTCGAGATTCTCAA
>CAZZLB010000218.1:0-1188 GCA_964654655.1 uncultured Rhodoferax sp.
AGCGCGTACTTGACAGCGTCACGCGCGCGCGAGCAAAGTGTAGCGCGATGTCCTCCTCTGCCTCCGCTCGCTTCTTGACTCACGCGGGCTCTGCTCTCAGCGACGTCAGCGACGGCGCGCCGCTCACAGTCATCACAGCGTCGGTGTTGCGCTCGGCCGCTGTGGCGCGCAGCCACGCGGCAGAGCTCGAGCGCGCGGCTCGAGCTGGCGGGGCGCTAGATGCGAGGCTAGCGCGGGAGGCTAGGGCAGCGGCGAAGGACGCAGCGCAGCTGCTCGAGTCAGCTTACAGGCTGGCTAGGGCAGACGCCTCGGCTCAGCGGGCCAGGCGCGCGGGGGCTATCGACCTGAGGGCGTGGGGTCAATCGGACCCTGGGTCAGAGAGACCCTGGGTTAAGGAGACCCTGGGTCACGCGGACCCCGATACCGTGGGGGGGGGAGGCGAGACTCCCCCCGGTGGGGCGATGGGGCTGCAAAGCCCATCAGCACCTGACGCTGCATCCGATGCATCTGCCGAGGTGCTCTCTGGCCACGAGGCCCCCGGAGGCTACGAGGCTCGGGTACCTGGGAGCGATGGCGGCTCTTTTGGTGACACCTCCGCGGATGAGGAAGCGGCGCTGGCTGGGTTGGCTGGGGTGTTGGAGGAGGCGATGGCGGAGGGGGGTGAGGCTGGGCTGGACGAGGCGCTCAGGGGGATGGTGAGGGACGAGCCGGTGAGGTTCGGGATGAGCCCTGAGCGATGGGCGGCGGAGGCTGAGCGGAAGGCGAAGGAGACGAAGGCGCGGGCGGCTGTGGCGGAGACGAGGGCGCGGATCATGCAGCAGCGGATCGCGCGGCAGGCGGCGGCGAAGAAGAAGGCTGAGGGTGCGGGCGAATAGCTTGCCTTGATGACCCCTCCTCTAGTAGAGTGGTGGGTAGGTGCCCGGTAACTGAGCCGGAGGATACAGCCGCGGAAGCGGTGAGGAGGCAGGCGATGAAGCTCAAGCGTGTGCAGCTCGTGATGATGGGCGGGATGGGCGACTACTTTTCGTCGTCGGCGTACGAGGTGGGCAAGGGCGGCTGCGAGGTCAAGAGCCTCTGGATGAGCGAGGCGTCGGGGATGGTGACGATCGTCATCGAGACGCCGACGGGGCCGCATTGCCGGATCATCGCGCCGAGCATGGTCTTGTGGGCGATCCCGGCCGAGATGCC
>CAZZLB010000218.1:1288-5528 GCA_964654655.1 uncultured Rhodoferax sp.
GACGACGCGGACGTGCGGGCCGAGGGTCGCTACGCCATTGCGTGCGTGGTGAACCTCGCCCACTCGCTCGCGCTGGCAGGCCGCGCCATCACGATCGACGTGGACGTGCAGGACTCGGACGCGACGCCCGCGAAGGTGCGTGTGACGCTCGGGGTGGACCCGCCGCGGGAGGTGAAGCCGTGAACCGCATCTACCGCATCGTTGACTTCGGCACGTCGCGAGGTGTGATGCTTTGCACATGGGTGGCCGAGCATGGGCTTGCCTTCATGGCGTGGCGAGCGTGGAAGCATGAGCCGATCGGTGAGGCTCCGCGGTGGGAGATCGAAGGCCAGCGTACCGATGAGTCGGCGGTGCAAGCGGCCGAGCGCAAGCGTCGAGACGGCGAGTGCTTTTGCTCGGGCGACGTGAAGTGGGACGGCTGCTCAGAAGTCTGCTTCGACGAGAGCCATGCTTGCCAGCCTGACGAATGGACGAAGATCGGCTTCATGTTCGAGGCCATCTTCAACGACGCGAAACAAGTCGGCGTCGAGATATGATCCGTCTTTCGTTCTGCGACTTCGTCAAGAAGCTCCAAGTCACGCTGACGCCGGGGCAGCTCGCCTACTGCCGCGTCGCGTTCGATGGCTGGAACGTCGAGGACGCAGGCCCCATCGCCGTCGAAATCTTCGGCGGCGCTCTCGCCATCCCGTCGCACGCGCGGGACGTGGTCTGCGAGGTCGCTGGAGCTCGCGGCGGCAAGACGTACCTGCACGCGCTGCGGCTCCTGCACCTCGCCCTCTCGCTCGACCTCTCGCGCCTCGCGCCGGGCGAGCAGGCGTACGCGCCCGTCGTAGCCCCCCGCAAGGAACTGTCCTCGCAGGCGGTGCGCTACGCCAAGGGCGCGATGCTCAAGGGCGGCCTCGGCTCGCTCATCGTCGGCAAGCCCACGGACGAGGAGTTCACCATCCAGCGCGAGGGCCACGTCGTCGTGTTCCAGGCCATCGCCGCGTCGGCAGGCGGCGTCAGCGGGCGCGGCAAGACGCTGGTCGGGGCCTTCCTCGACGAATGCGCGTTCTTTCGGGACGAGTCGTACCAGGTCAACGACGCCGAAATCTTCAACGCCCTCTCGCCGCGCGTCATCGACGGCGGTCAGATGCTCGTCGGCTCGACGCCGTGGGGCGAGACGGGCCTGCTCTTCGACCTCTGGAAAGAGAACTACGCGCAGCCGAAGCGGTGCCTCGTCGCGCACGCCACGACCGAGAGGATGAGGAAGGACGGCCCGTCCTGGTCGAAGGTGCAGAACGAGATCGAGGCGCAGCGCGAGCGCGACCCCGAGAACGCCAAGCGCGAGTTCGACGCCGAGTTCATGTCCGGTGCGGCGGGGACGTTCTTCGACCCGCAGGCAATCGACGCCGCCGTGCGCCCCGACGTGGTGCTCCTTGACCCAAAGCCCGGCGCGATGGTGGTCGCTGGCGCGGACTTCGGCTTCAAGCACGACTCGTCGGCGCTCGCCATCTGGCAGCACTACGGCGGCCAGACGCACTTGAGCAGGCTGCTCGAGCTCCGCCCCGCCAAGGGCGCACCGCTCAAGCCGAGCGAGGTGGTCAAGGCGTTCGCGATCGAGATGAAGCGGTTCCACGTCCGCGGCGTCATGGCAGACGGCTACCACCGCGAGTCGCTTCAAGAGCACCTGGCCGAGAACGGAATCAGCCTGATCAGCGCGCCCGAGGGGCAGTCGGGCAAGACGCTGACCTACAACCGCGCCAAGGAGACGATCTACGAGGGGCGGTGCTGCATCCCGCAGCACGACCGGCTCGTGCGCCAGTTCAAGGAGATCGTCGCCAAGCCGACGAGCGCGGGCGGCATGTCGATCCAGTCGCCGCGCTGGAAGTCGGGCGGCCACGGCGACCTCGTGAGCGCCGCCGTCCTCGGGCTCTACCAGCTCTACGGCCAGAAGTACGCCGAGAAGCGGGAGGAGACTCTAGAGGAGAAGATTCGCCGCGAGTGGATGAAAGAGCACGTCCAGACGGGCAAGAAGAACCCGCATTGGAAGTCGTGGAAGCTCCCGAAGGTAGGAGGATCGTCATGGAATTGAGCGACGCGCAGCGCGAAGATTTGGCCTTCTTGGAGGCCGTCATCGACCTCTTGCGAAAGAAGGGCGTCGACTCGGCCCGGGTAGGCGACGTTGACATCAAGATGGGCTCGGACCCGACCATCCAGCGTCAACCCCGAAACGAGGAGCGTGTCAAGCCGGACGCAAATCGGGTACTCTTCGCCGCAGCCGGGGTGCAACCCGCCCCCCGCCAGCCGAGGTAAGCCGTCATGCAGGGTCAAGGTCCGACCGTCATCGAGTTCTGGAAGGCGAAGGGGGATGACCTCGGCGTCCAATGCAACGCGCTCATCCAGCGCCTTTGGGACGCTGCCGCGCCCAAGCGCGAGGAGTTCCGCGTCTACGCCTGCCTCTTCGGGGACGTCGGCGTCACGGGCGTCTCGCCCTTCGGCTACGGCCAGGTCGTCGCCACGCCCGATGGCCCCGCCGTCTCGAGCAACGTCATCCGGTCGATCATCAACACGACCGTCGCGAACGTGACGCAGGTCAAGATTCGGCCGATGGTCCTCACCTCGGGCGGCGATTGGGACAAGCAGCAGCGCGCCCGAGCCATGCAAAAGCTCTGCGACGCGGTGTTCTACATGCAGGGCATCCATCAAAAGACGCCCCGCTGCCTGCGCGACGCGCTGATCTTCGGCACGCAGCACATGTACGTCTACAAGGCGCAGGACTTGAGCGGCAAGTGGCACCCCGCCGTGGACGTGGTGATGCCCTACGAAGTGCTCGTCGACCAGGCGGACGGCAAGTACGGCACCCCGCGCACGATGGCGCGCGTCCGCACCATCGATCGCAACGTCCTCAAGGCCATGTTCCCCGGCCACGACCAGGCGATCGACGACGCGCAGCGCGCCAACGACCCCGACATGTACCAAGTGCCCGGCGATTTCGAGGCCGACGTGGTGCAATACTGGGAAATCTGGCACCTGCCGAGCGGCTACAAGACGAACGACGGCATCTACGTCTCGGGCGTCTCGGATTCCGTGCTGCAAAAGACGAAGTACGAGCGCGCGACCTTCCCGATCATCGCGCTCCGCTCCGAGGACCCCATCGAGGGCTATTGGGGCGTCGGCATGGCGCGCGCCCTGCTCGGCAAGCAGGTCGAGTTGAACCGCCTCCTGCTCGACATTCAGGAATCGACGCACACGCAGGCGGTCCCGCGCATCGCCATGCCGAACGGCAGCATGATCGTGGACACCGAGATCAACGACGAGATCGGCAGCCTCGTGCATTGCTCGGGCGACGCGCCGCAACCGCTCATCTGGCCCGCGTATTCGCAGGACGTTTACGCGCACATGCGCTGGATCAAGCAAGCCTGCTACGAGGACGAGGGCGTTTCCTCGCAGGACGCGAGCGCCGTCAAGCCCGCGGGCCTCAACTCGGGCGAAGCGCAGCGCGTCTACGCCGACATCGTGAGCAAGCGCATCGTCCAGCTTCACGATCGGTACGACCAGCTTCACATCGACCTCTACAAGGCCATCGTGCAGGTCTGCCGCGAGATCGCGGACGAGATGGCCGAGGAAGGCGACAAGGAATACGAGGTCATCTACCGCGGCGACCGCGAACTCGAGCGCATCAGGTGGTCGGACGCCTCGCTCGACGAGGACGACCTGGACTTCCGCGCGTTCCCTGCCTCCGCGCTGCCGCAGGAGCCCGGCGCGCGCTACCAGCGCCTGCAAGAGATGGCGAACGACGGGCTCATCACGAAGGGCGTGCAGAAGCGCCTGCTCGACCTGCCCGACTTGGAGCAGGAAGCGCGCGTGGACCGCGCCCCGTACGACCTCATCATGCGCAGGCTCACGGAAATCGCGAACCGTGGCCGCGCCGGGTACGAGCCGCCCAACCCGTTCATGGACTTGCAGATGGCCGTGCAGCTCGGCGGCAAGTTCTACCAGCTGATGACGCTCGAATACCTCGAAGAAGAGAAGCTCGAACTCATCCGCCAATGGACGCAGCAGGCGGCCGACATGATGCCGTCTACGCCCACCGGGATTGCGCCGCCGCCGATTCCGCCGATGCTCGGCGGCGCTCCCCCGCAGACGATGCCGCCCGGTATGCCTGGCGGACCGACGATGGGGCCTCCCGGCCCGCCCATGCCACCGCCCGGCCCGATGCCTGGTGGTCCGATGCAGTAATTCCAGTCTGGCTGTAATT
>CAZZLB010000219.1:0-2343 GCA_964654655.1 uncultured Rhodoferax sp.
ATCGCACGGACTACCAGTTTTGATTTCGCACTCACCGTCGGTCCAGGCATTCCCGCTGGCGACATCAAGGCACTGTTCGCCTGGCTGAAAGCCAATCCGGCCAAGGCCAATTACGCCACTTCGGGTGCTGGCACCGTGCCCCATTTCACAGGGCTGCTGCTGGCGCAGGAGACCTCCATGGCGCTGACGCACGTGGCCTACAAGGGTGGCGCACCGGCAGCGCAGGACCTGCTCGGTGGCCAGATCCCGCTGATGATTGACACGGCATCCGAGACCATAGAACACCATCGCAGCGGCAAGTTGCGAATCCTGGCGGTCACCGGCGAGAGCCGCTCCGCTGCCCTGCCCGAAGTGCCGACGCTGAAAGAACTGGGTTACAACGTGGTGGCCGATGCGTTTTTCGGTCTGTACGGCCCGGCCAATATGCCGGCCGACAGAGCGCAGAAGATCAGCGATGCCGTTGCCCAGGCGCTGAACAATCCGGATTTGCAGGCGCGGGTGCGCGCGTTGGGTCTAACGCCTGCTTTTGCCGGACCGCAGGCGTTGGCAAACCTGCAGGGTGTGCATCTGAAGCGCTGGGAAACTCCGATCAAGGCCTCCGGCTTTACCATGGAGCAGTAGGCTCCAGAATTGCCGCGAATTTCCGGCTCAGGCGTTCAGCATTGGATAGGCCGAATCACTGATGACTACGGCCTCGGGCAACCAGATCGTGACCTTCGTGCCTTGACCCATGGCACTTTCAAGATCAATGCGCCCACCATGCAGGTCCATGATTTCCTTGACGATGCACAATCCCAGCCCGGTGCCTGGAATCTTGCCTGACACATCGGCGCGGTAGAAGCGTTCGAAGCAGCGTGCCTGTTGTTCGGCTGTCATGCCAATGCCGTGGTCACGCAGTTGAACACCCAGTAAACGCCGTTCTGCGATCGACTCCACAGGAAATGAAATGCTTACCTCGCCGCCACCGGGCGAGTATTTGTAGGCGTTGGAGATGAGGTTGGCCATGACCTGGCCAAGCTTTCTTCGGTCGCCACTGACGCGTAATCGCTGATGGGTACGGTGGATCACGGGAGACTCGCGATCCATCTCCGGTTTGAAGGAGGAGACGGCGCCATCAACCAACTCGAGCAAATCCACGGTTTCGACCGTGAAGTCCTGTCCGCGCTGGGAATCGATGCGAACCAGATCGAGCAGCTCATTGATGATGGAGGTCATCACCTGGGACTGACGATGAATGGTTTCCAGCAACTCGCGCTGGGTGTTCCGGTCAAATTCCTGTGCCAAAAGCATCTCGGCATAACCCAGTACGCTGGTCATGGGTGTGCGCAGCTCGTGGGCTGCCATCTCGAGGAACTGACTTTTCATACGATCGATCTCAGCCTCCCGCGTCACGTCGCGCAGGTACAGGACCTGCGACATGAAGTCGGCATCACTGATCCGCAAGGCTACCTCGATCACACGGCCCTTGGGAACTTTCATCTCGATCGTGCTCCACTCCAGTTCCATTGCAGTGCCTGATTTCTGGTTCAAGCGTTCGACCAATTGCTGGGGTCCGTGATAGCGTGCACCGGCAATGCACAGATCAGCCATGGCGGTGCTGAAGTCTGCTTCACTCAGGCCAATGACGGCGGCCTCGGCGAGACCGGTCATGGGTGTAAAGGACGGTGATACGCTCTTGACCCGCAAGCCCTTGTCGAAGGTGACGAATGCATCGGGCGAGAGCTCAAATATGACGGCAAGTTGCTCCATGTGATCCTGCAACTGCGCAGTGCGCTGGCTCAGAGCCTGGCGGGAGAACTCACGCTCACGCACCAAAGTCGCGGCGTGGTTGACCATGTCCACCAGGCGCTGGATTTCGATCGGCGCATGCGCGATGACCAGTTCGGATGTGTTCGCCGCGTCGGTGCCCAGGGTCTCCACTGTTTCACGCAGACGTACCAGCCCGCCCAGCCAGCG
Organism: uncultured Rhodoferax sp.; assembly: GCA_964654655.1. Lineage (GTDB taxonomy): Bacteria > Pseudomonadota > Gammaproteobacteria > Burkholderiales > Burkholderiaceae_C > Rhodoferax. The sequence goes on from CAZZLB010000219.1 coordinate 1,957, forward strand.
CCCCAACGCAAATCGGATGAGCGCCAGACCGACCATCAGGCTGGCGATACCACCACCCAATGCCAGCAGGGACAAAGTCCACAATTCGGCTGCAACCGCAGGCGAATCAAACTCCAGGCGCAAGACACCATAGTCCCGGCCGCCTACCGATACCGTGCGGTTCACATCACCGAGTGAATTCCTGACCCATCGAATAATCCAGGCTGGCGCGCTCTTGATTGCGCGCGTCCTGTTCTCGGCATGTAGTCTGCCACCACCCGCCGCAATAAAACTGGCTGACGCAAATTGTGACCCTAGTACACCCTTGTTGAGGATCCTCTGCACCGAGTCGAAATCACCTATCACAACGCTGTCCTGCACCGACTGTGCAACGACTTCGATCAACAT
>CAZZLB010000219.1:2443-5523 GCA_964654655.1 uncultured Rhodoferax sp.
TCCTTGCTCATTTCAAGAAAGGCCTTGCTCACTGCCGCCAGATCTTTGGCAGCGACGTTCTTGGACGCCATCAGGGCCAGATCGTTCAGGGGCTCGGATTCCCACAAGGTTCGCAGAGACTTGTTTTCACGTTTTGACCAGCCTTCACTGAGCTGTGTCTGGGTGCCAACCGCCTTGACCCTGCCGCTGGCGAGCTGCGCAAAGGCGCCGTCCATATTGCCGGCAAACACGACTTGCACCGGAATTTTGTGATTCAACAAAGTGGCGTAGGAAAACTTGTAAGCGACGGTCGCCTCCGGGCCCGGGAAAGCGACTGTTTCGTTGCTGAGCTGATCCAACCTCCTGATGGGCGAATCAGCCAGCACCACAATCTGGCTGCGAATCGGAGCAGTTGCACGCCGACCGAAGACTTTCCAACCCAGGTTGTCCCGATCCGGACTGAACAGATGGTTGGAGAATACAAATTCCACTTCGTTGGCCAGCACATAAGCCGTGGTGTCGGCCGAGGTGCGCCCTATCTTGAGCTGCAATTTCACGCCACTCTTGCGAGACACGTAATCAATGATTGGGTTCCAGTAGCTGGCTGTCAGCTCCAGACCATATTGGTTCACCGGTGAAAAGTTGTACACCTGACTGTCCTGCGCTTGTGTCGAGGTGGACCAGGCCATGATGCCGACCAGTGCCAATGCCAGGCGCATGCCACAAGCCAGTCGGTCGAGTAGGGTATTGAGCTGTTTCAATTGCTGTTCTTTCCATGCAGGCAGCTGCAAAGCTGTTTATTCTAAGCAGTGTTCCGGTGCACTCTTCGATTCGGCATCACAGTGTGGACTGGTTTATCCTAATAGCCAGGCCGGCTGCACGGACTAAAATGGAAAGGTTTCCAAAATCATTCCGCGAAATCATTTTTTGAACAGGAACCCAGCATGCCCGGTTTCAGGGCCATCACTATCGCAAGCAGGGTATTTTGGCTGGCCGCAAGCGTGCTGGCCGGCGGCCTGGCGCACGCCCAGAGTCAGACCCTGTCGGTAGCGGCCTACCCGGCGGTGGACGAGATCATCAAAAGCGCGATCCCCACCTGGAACAAACTGCACCCGGATGTGCAGATTCGACTGATCAGCCGCGAGATGGAGAACCACCACACGGCCATGACTACGGCCTTGGCCACGCGCTCCAACCTGCCCGACGTGATGGCGCTCGAATTCAGCCGCCTGGGCCGATTTGCCAGCGCCGGTGGGCTTGAAGACCTGGCACAGGCGCCCTACCTCATCGGGCAGTATCAAGCCCGCTACGTCCCCTTTGCCTACCAGCAAGGCACCACCAAGGGCGGCGCTGTGGTGGCGGCGCCCACCGACATCGGCCCCGGCACGATGCTGTACCGCGCTGACGTTTTGCAAAAGGCTGGCGTGAGCGAGGCGGAATTGATTCAGTCGTGGGAGAGTTTCGTGGCCACGGGCCTCAAGATCAAGGCGCACACCGGCGCCTACCTGGTCTCGAATGCGGGCGACGTCAAAGACATTTTGATCCGCTCTGGCATCAAGCCGGGCGACGGACTTTACTTCGACGCCCAGGGTAATGTGCTGGTCGATTCACCACGCTTTGTGCGCGCTTTTGAGTTGGCGCGCACCATCCGGCGGAACAAGCTCGACGGCAAGATCCCCGCCTGGTCCAACGACTGGACACAAGGATTCAAGAGTGGCGGCATCGCCACGCAGATGTCAGGCGCCTGGCTGGCCGGCCACATGGCGGCATGGATCGCCCCCACCACCAAAGGCCTGTGGCGCGTCACTCAGCTGCCAGAGAAAACCTGGGCTGCCTGGGGCGGAACCTTCTACGTCATCCCGAAAAAAGCGCAGCACAAGGCACAGGCCTGGGAGTTCATCAAGCTCATGACGCTCAACCGCGACTTGCAGCTCAACGCCTTCAAGGTGAAGGACGCCTTCCCCGCGTTGCTGGACGCCCATACTGATCCTTTCTACGACGAAGCGCTCGAATTCCTGGGCGGCCAGAAGGCGCGCCAGTGGTGGCGCGAGGCTGCCATGAACATCCAGCCCATCGGCGTCAACAAGCTCGACAACATCGCCGACGAAGTGGTCAATACCGAATTGGACAAAGTGCTCAACCACGGCAAAGACATTCGCACCGCGCTGGCCGACGCCAAGGTGCTGCTGGACAAGCGCGCCCACCGCTACGACTCGCGTCGTCTGCAAAAGTAGTGTGAGCAGGCCCTGGAGAACCGCCGTATGAAACGCCTGCCCCGACTGTCGCCCGAGCTGGCGCCCTATGTATTCCTGAGCCCGTTCGTCATCCTGTTTGCTGTGTTCGGCATCTTTCCGCTGGTGTTTTCGTTTTATCTGGCGTTTCAGACCTGGGAGCCCACGGAAGGCCTGACGGCGATGCAGTTTGTGGGTTGGGACAATTTCCTCTTCACTCTGCAGGACGAATGGTTCTGGAAGTCGATGCGCAATACGCTTTGGCTGGCGCTGGTCACGGGCGTGGCGCAGCACCTGGTGGCCATTCCGCTGGCCTGCTTCATTCACACCTCTTACAAGCGCACGCGCAACGCCGTGATGGGCATCTACTTCCTGCCCTACATTACTTCGTCGGTAGCGATTGCCATGATGTTCAGTACGCTGTTTTCCACCGATTACGGGCTTATCAACCAGGCGCTGCACGGCATGGCGCAAATCCCTGGTCTGGACTGGCTGGCAAGCGCTCAGCCGATTGACTGGCGCAACACAGCCGAGACCATCAAGCCTGCGGTGGCCACTGTGGTGTTCTGGCGCTACCTCGGCTTCAACGTGGTGCTGTATCTGGCTGCGCTGCAAACCATCCCGGCTGACCTTTTTGAGGCCGCCAACATGGACGGTGCCGGACGCTGGCGGCAGTTCTGGCACATCACCCTGCCCAGCCTCAAGCCCATGATGTACTTCGGCGTCACGCTGTCGGTCATCGGTGGTCTGCAACTGTTTGAAGAACCCTTCATGCTCATCGACTACCGCGGTGGCACGGACCAGGCCGGCTTGACGACGGCGATGTACATGTACCGCACAGCGTTTGACTTCAACGACTTCGGCACCGCC
>CAZZLB010000220.1:0-5519 GCA_964654655.1 uncultured Rhodoferax sp.
TACAGGCGCTACGGTACCGGCTGACAAGTCTGACCCTCCCGTGCCTTACATCACCTTGGGCTGTGCTGGCCCTGTAGAGCTATCTACGGCACTCAATCCGCCTGAAGGAGCTTGGGTATGAGTTGCTGCGGGAAGCCCTCTATAGCCTCCGTAGCGGCTCGCGGAGCGGTTGGCTTGGCCAAGGTTGCTCTAGGGGTAGATAGAGCGCCTGAAGCGGTTGTAACGGCTCGTAGGGACGTTTGTCGCTCCTGTGAGCACTCTACGAAGCGCCTATTCGGCCTACAGGTCAAGGTGCAGAGGTGTAACGTGTGCCAGTGCTTGATAGCCGGAAAGAGCGTTCTCAAAGGCGAGAAATGTCCTGAAGGTCGGTGGAAGGAATAGGCTTGACTTTGCCAACCGTTATCGTTAAAGATAGGTCCAGATGAAACGCGCTCTCTTGCTCGTCGCACTGCTTGCCCCTCTCTTGGGGTATAGCCAGTCCAATGTCCTCTACGGCACCGTGTCGGACTACGGGATTGCACCGCAATCAGGGATTAAATGCACGCTCACCCTAGTCAGCCCTAACCCTCGTGTGGTGGACGGCGTGTTTGTCCGCAGGGACCCTATTGAGCGGACTACCAGCACCAACGGCTACTTCAGTTTCACGAACATCATTTGGGGCAAGTACACCTTCCAGATTGCCGGCAAGACTACTACGGAGTTTGGTATCTACGTCCAAACCAACTCTACCGGCTCAATCCCCCTAGGCTCACTAGCCACCACGGTCACGCCTCCCGGCCCTAACCCAGCTACCAACTACTACACGATGAGTCAAGTGGACTCGCTGATAGCGAACGCGACTGCCGGGACTAACAGCGCGTTCTACCAGTGGGGCAGTCTTAACCTGTCCAACTACTCTACCCTACCAACCAACACCTTCCAACCGGCTCTAGGCTATGCTCCGCAGTTCGGGACGGCCAACCTTACCAATTGGGCGGCTCTAGGGACTAACACACTAGGTCTATTCGCTCATAATCTCAACGGCTCAATCACCAATCCTTACATTGTGGGCGGGATAAACATGGACAGCAACCAAGCCGCTCCTGCTTGGGCTGAGGGGAGGGTGTTCTACGATACCGCTTCGCACACGTTGGCCTACTACAACGACAACAATGCCGTTACTGTCAACGTAGGCTCTGAGCAGCTTATCCGTGTCAGGAACCGCTCTGGAATAGCTATCTCAGACGGTGCGGCTGTGTATATCAGCGGTGCGCTGGGGCAGACGCCTACAGTGGCCCTTGCTCTAGCAGACGGCACGAGTAGGAGTCAGGTGTCAGGACTAGCTACGGTGGACATCAATGACGACGCTTTCGGTTATGTCACTGTGCAAGGGTTGGTCAATGGACTAAACACGTCGGCTTACCAAGACGGTGCTATCCTCTACCTCTCAACCAACACTCTTGGAGGGTTCACTACCAACAGCTACGCCGGGGCGGCTCAGGTTGGCCATGTGGCCTACAGTCACAACAACCAAGGCAAGATACTTGTCAACGTGGTGCCTAACAGCGTGGCGGTAGCGCAGCAGACCAACTGGCCCGCCGCCGCCATTACCAACGCCCCTTGGCAGATTGGGAGCGCCAACCTGACCAACTGGAGCCTGCTTTCCACAAATGTCCTTTCGAGTGCCGGGCAGACAAATTTTCCCTATCAGGCCATAACAAATGCCCCTTGGATTGAGACGGGTAGCAGCGGTTCTGTAGCGCAGTTGAGCATAGGCGGGAGTGACGCAATTACATTTGGGCAAGTCTTGGGAGACACGTTTGAATTTCCGCATACCGTATCGGCTTACGGCTTCATAGGCAGTGGCGCACAGCTTACCGCCATCCCCGGCGCACAGATCACCGGCAACCTCACCAACAACACCAGCGGTAACTCAGCCTACGCAACCAACGCAGGCACGGCAGCCTACGTGTCGGGCAACTTGACCAACCGTGTTAGCTTTTCCACCAACGCCGCGCTCGCATCTTTCGTCTCCGGCAAGTTGACCAACTCAATCAGCGGCATAGCGGACGAGGCTCTGTTTGCCAACTCGGCAGGCACAGCGACTTCAGCTACAAGCGCCAACACGGCAAACTTTGCCACGTCGGCTACCAGCGCCACCTACGCCCGATTCGCCACCAATGCCTACTCTCTTTTTGTAAGCAACCTCCTCCAAATCGGCTCCTCCTATCCGACCATCCTCACCAGCAGCAGCGCGGGGCTTTCGATTGACCAACCGGTTACGGCGACGAGCTACACCGTTGGCAGCGGCGGGGCGACGCTGACAGGTGGGGCAGGAGGACTCACAAACAATAACGCGCTGACCATTATACACACCAACCCAACCTTGTTTTTCAGCGTATCCGGCACAGCGGGTGGAGGCAGCATCACTGGTGGCGCTACTAACATAAACTTTTCCGGCAGCGTCGGCATTAGAGCGGCCCCTCGACTTGCCTACCTCTCTGTTTACGGTCCTCCAACTGGCCTCTCGGCTAGCGAGAATCCCTATATTCCGTCGCACTTGATGCTTACCGCAGCGGCTTCCTCGCCGCATAACGGGGCCGTTCTCAACTTCTCAATGACAAACAGTTTCTATAACACGCTATACCATTACGCGGCGATTGCCGGGATAGCCGAATCAGCGACAAACAGCGCCACGCCACGGGGCTACATGAAATTCGGTACGACCGACGGCGGAACGATGACTGAAAAAATGCGGCTGACGAGAGATGGGAGGTTGGGGATCGGCATGACTAACCCGGCCACCCTGCTTGACGTGAACGGCACCGTCACTGCGCTCTCTGCCACCATCACCAACACCCTCTCCGCCTCTAACATTGTTACCACGAATATCACGCTTTACGGCACGACTGCGACGCCCCCGCTGCTGTTCTCAACAAATAACGCGCTCCTATCCGCCGTTACGCCGGGGGCGGTGGAATACGGAGCATCCAACCGTGCGCTCTATTTCACGACGTGGCTGGTCCGGCGCTCTGTGCCGCTGGCTCAAAATCTTATTTGGAGTAACGCGGTCGAAAACAAGCCGTTGATTGTCACCAACACGACCGCAGAGACGCCGGTTTATACTTTTGCGATGGCGACGAACTTCATCCCTCGCGCAGGTGGTAAGGCATGGCACGTCAAGCTCGCTGGGCGGCACTGGAGCGGGAACAATCAAGGGTTCACGCTGCGAACCTACATCGGCTCGACCGACGCGACGAACCTGCTGTTCACCCTCGACTCGCCAATCGCCGGGACAAAGTCGGCGCTCCAATGGAAGTACGACAGCATGATCACCGCTGTCAGCGGCGACGGGACGAACAACACCTTCTACGCGAATGGCGACCTGCTGGCGGGCACGGCCTCCACGCAGGCCGGAGCCGACGACCTTGTGCGCAACACGCTGACCCAGACGAACGCGATGATTGTCACCATTTCCAACTCAACCACGACCGCAACAAGCACGTTCCTGCGGCAAGGTTGGACAACTGTAATTGATCAAGTTCCTGGACAATAATATGAGCGACTTAGCAATACCCCTCCCAACTCCGATCACCGAGCCAGCGCAAGCCGCTGAGGTTTATGACCGGATGTATTTCACGCGGTTTGGCTGGCAGAGCGACGGGGCGAATGTCGCCTTTGCCGCAGTCATCGCGCCGAGATCAAGCACCGGCAGGATTCACCCAAACGAAGCGACGCATACGCGAATCACATACAACTTCACTTGGGCTGAGTTGCAGGAAATCCCGGAGGCCGCAGCCGCTTTCGTAGCCATCACCGCAGCAATACCGGCGCTCGCTGCCGCGCAACGGGCTAAGGAGCTTGCCGCGCAACCACAACCGGAGCCGGAAATTGTAGCGTCTGAGCCGTAATGACTGCCTGGCGCAAAGAAACTGCTATGGACATGGAAACGCGGTTGGCGATTTTGGAGCAGTCGCACGCTTCGCAAAAGGAAGATCAAAAGGCGCAGGCTGCGAAGTTTGACCTAGCTATTGGTCAGCTCATGTCGGCGGTTCAAGACATCAAAATCACGTTAGCATCTCAGGTCAAGTGCGTCTCGCCGAACTCGTGCGTCGAGCTGTCCAAGGGGCTATCCCAGCTTCACGAGCGACTGGCGCAGGCGGAGGCCCGCTACAGCGCGGCGCAGAATGAATTTGCGAAGCAGGTAGCGCAGGCGAAAGGCGCGGCCTGGGTGTTGGGCATTCTGTGGCCGATCCTTATCGCCGCGTGGCAAATCTACGCTCACTTTTCAACGCGCTCGCTATGAAACCTTCAACCAAGTGCGCCCTCTACGCAACCATTGCGGCTCTCATGCCGGTAGCCGAGGCAGCGGCTATAGTGGCCAAGAACGCTGCCTGGCCTACCGTGTTTGAGGCTTCTGCGTTAGCTATTCAGTCGCTCCTACAGGCATTGCTTGCCATCAAAATGTATTACAGCGACCCCAACCAACAACCTAAATGAACGAGCCTGAGTTAGACCCGTTCAAGGTGTCCGTCGTGTTTAGCATACTGGTGCTGCTACTAGCCCTAGCCCTTGTTGGGTTGCTCAAAACTCTATGAAGAAACTCATCCTCCTGGTCCTGTTATCCGGTGCGCTCATTGTGACGCCGGGTTGTTCTACAAGTCAGACCAAGACAGCCTACCGTGCTGAGGTAGCGTCTGTAGTGACCGTAGAGACGGCTGTAGCTGTCTATCGGGCTGCCGTCAAGCAAGGCCTGCTGTCGTCAGAACAACGGGCCAAGGCTCAACTAGCCTTTGACAAGTGGAAGGCGGCAGAACTCCTAGCGATTGACACTACAAGGGCTTTGGATGGCTCTGCAAGCTCGCAGGCAGCGTTTACAGCGGCTTCACTGGCCCTGCAAGACCTGGTTAACCTCCTTACGTCCTTTGGCCTCAAAGTCAAGTAGTATGTCACCTGTAACCGTCCTAGCCGTCATCTCGCTCATTGCTGAACTGGTCAAGGTGTCCCCGGCAGTCGCTAATGAACTGCGAGCGTTATTTGCTAAAGGGGAGCCTACCGATGCGGACTTCGAGGCTCTACGCAGGCGGGTTGCCGCGATGACGCTGGAAGAAATGTAAGAAAGTCCTTGCGCTAGTCGCAGACTCGTGTATTGTTTGTTGCGTAGGCCAGTGTGGCCTATGTCAGACAAATCAAACAAATACTATGAGTTCACGATACAGCGCCGGTGGGCAGAAAGAACTGCCCCGGATTGGACAACACCTCGCACGCTGCTACCAAGTCATTGACTTCGGCACGCAGATTGAAGAGATAGGCGGTGAGACTAAAGCTCGCCGCAAGGTCAGGCTCGCCTTCGAGCTTCCCAACTGCCTCCTCCAAGGCACCTACAAGGCCGAGTTGAAGGGCAAGCCTTTCTCGGTAGCACGCAACTTCACACAATCCCTGCACACCAAGGCAGCCCTCCGGTTGGCTTTGGAGGCTTGGAGAGGCAAGCCCTTCACGGAACAGCAGGTGTCTGAGTTCTCCGACAAGGACTTGCTTGG
>CAZZLB010000221.1:0-5507 GCA_964654655.1 uncultured Rhodoferax sp.
CGGCTCGGTTTCGTCGGCTATCAGAAAATCGCTGCGGATGTGCAGTTCGCCGTTCTCTTCGCGGTAAAAGCGGGCGGACTCCTCGATGTCTTCGTCCATCGCATCTTCCGGGATGGACAGTCCGTAGTACTGTTTGACCCAGCGCTTTTCTTCCAGTGTTGGTGACTCCAGGTCAACCCAGATTGGTTGGAACTTGGACAATTCTTCCAGGGCCTCGATCTCTTCCTGGAACAGCCGGCCATTGGCGAGCGTGAATATGTTGAGCATGGCTTACTCCCTCATGGTGGATTGCATCTGGCGGGTATGGCGGGTTTCGGCTTTCAACCCCGATGCAGTCAAGGGAATTGAAAGCTAGCAACTGGGAACGGGCAACAAGGAGATTTCTCCGGTAATTGAGGTGGCGAAATTATCGCATTGCGAAGGGACGTGCGTTCAGCAAAAATATTTTCGAAAGTTCTGCTTTAATTGCATTGCGTCAACAAATGCTATTGCACTTTGAACGCACAGGGGGCATAGTGAATTCGTTCGATTTTTAACCCGCAACGCAAATGGAGAGTATTTATGAACATGACGATCAGCGGCCACCATCTTGAAGTTACACCTGCCCTGCGCGGCTATGTCACGAGCAAGCTAGATCGGATCGTTCGGCATTTTGACCAGGTGGTCGACGTCAAAGTGTTGCTGACTGTGGAAAAACAGAAGGAAAAAGAGGGCAGGCAGCGAGCGGAGTGCACTATCCACGTCAAGGGCTCCGACATCTTTGCGGAGAGCTCGGATTCCGATCTGTACGCCGCCATCGACGAACTGGTCGACAAGCTCGATCGCCAGGTGGTGCGCTACAAGGACCGCAAGCAGGATCATCACCATGAAACGGCAAAACGCGAGGTGCAGGCTTGAGGGCATAATCTGGCGCTGAATCATGAACCGACTCTCCCACATCCTCAGTGCCGAGCAAGTGCTTGTGCAGCTTGAAGCCAGCAGCAAGAAGAGGGCCTTTGAGGAGGCCGGGCTGTTGTTTGAGCGGCTGCACGGCCTGAGTCGGGCGCTGGTAACCGACAGTCTGTTTTCCAGGGAGCGTCTGGGCTCTACCGGGCTCGGCCACGGGGTGGCAATACCACACGGCCGCATCAAGGGCCTGAAGTCCCCTATGGCAGCGGTTTTCCAGCTGGCCGAGCCGATTGTCTTTGACGCGCCCGATGAACAGCCAGTGACCCTGCTGATCTTCCTGCTCGTACCCGAGGCCGCGACGCAGAAGCATCTGGAGATCCTGTCCGAAATCGCTGAACTGCTCAGCGATGCCGCACTGCGCGAGAAGCTCTGCCGCAGTACCGACGCCGGCGCTCTCCATGGGCTCATTGCCAACTGGCGATCGACCCAACTGGCCTGACGCCGTGAAACCCAATGTTGTCAGCGCCAACGTACTGTTCGAGGAATTTCGCAGCACGCTGAAGTGGGAGTGGATGGCAGGACTGGGCGCGTCCGAGCGGCGTTTTGACGAGGGCGCGGTGCGGGCGGCGCGCTCCGGCGCCGATCTGGTGGGTCACCTCAACTATATCCATCCCTATCGCATCCAGATTCTGGGGGAGCGCGAAATCGCCTATTTGACCAACGCCACGCCGGAGGATTGCGCACGCCGGACTTCGCGCATCGTGACGCTGGAGCCACCCGTGCTGGTGCTGGCCGATGGCCAGCGCGCGCCGGCAGCATTGTTGACGATGTGCGAGGAGGCGCAGATTCCGATGTTTGCGGCGCAGGGCTCGTCGGCGTTTGTGATCGACGTGTTGCGTGCCTACCTGTCCAAGCATTTTGCCGATCGCTGCACCATGCACGGTGTGTTCATGGACATTCTTGGACTGGGCGTCATGATCACGGGCGAATCGGGCCTGGGCAAGAGCGAACTCGGGCTGGAACTGATCTCGCGCGGCAACGGACTGGTAGCCGACGACGCGGTGGACCTCTATCGCATCAACCAGGACACCATCGAGGGTCGCTGCCCCGATTTGTTGATCAACCTGCTTGAGGTGCGCGGCATCGGGCTGCTCGACATCCGCTGCATTTTTGGTGAGACGGCGGTGCGGCGCAAGATGCGTCTGAAACTGATCGTGCACCTGGTCCGGCGCGAAACGCTGGAGCGCGACTACGAGCGCATGCCGCACGAACCACTGACACAGGATGTGCTGGGTGTGCCGGTCAGAAAAGTGGTGATTCAGGTGGTGGCAGGTCGCAACATCGCGGTGCTGGTGGAGGAGGCGGTGCGCAACACCATCCTGCAGTTGCGCGGCATCGACACCTACCAGGAGTTTGTCGAACGGCAACGCAAGGCGATGGACCCGCAGGAGCAGGACGGGTAGGCCCTAGACCGGGTCGCTGAGCGACGTTCGGCGATGCGGGCAGGCCGGTGTGGTGCAGTGGGCGTACAGGCTGAGCGCGTGGTCGGCAATGGCGAAACCCTTGGTCGTGGCCACGGCATGCTGGCGTTGCTCGATTTCTGCGTCGTAAAACTCCTCCACCTTGCCGCAGTCCAGACACACCAGATGGTCGTGGTGCTGGCCAGCGTTGAGTTCAAAGACCGCCTTGCCACCCTCGAAATGGCTGCGACTCAGGATCTCGGCGTGTTCAAACTGGGACAGCACGCGATAGACAGTGGCCAGGCCGACGTCCGACCCTGCTCCCAGCAACACCCGATAGACATCTTCAGCCGACAGGTGACGGCGCGCGTTGCCCTGAAAGATTTCCAGTATTTTCAGTCTCGGCACGGTCGCCTTGAGTCCGGTGCTTTTGAGTTCGTCTATCGTGGTCATGGGTGCCTCTGTCTTGCCGGCCAACAGTGCGCGGCTGCAGGTACAGCCGGTACAATGCAGCAATCATATCGCTACCCATCCGTTCATCCCATGATTGATTTTTATCGTCGCAGTCTGCGCATGGCCATTGTGCTCACTTGCAGCGCAGGCCTGCTCGCTTGCGGCAGTCTGGACAGTGCCAGCACCCGGATTGCCGGTCTGGTGACGTCCTACAAGGTGGACATTGTGCAGGGCAATTTTGTCTCCAGTGAGCAGGCCGCAATGCTCAAAGCTGGCGTGACACGGGCCCAGGTCCGCGATATTTTGGGCACCCCCTTGCTGATGAGCATTTTTCATGCAGATCGGTGGGACTATGTCTTTACCATCCAGCGCCAGGGTCTGCCGTCACAGCTGCGCAAACTGAGCGTCACCTTCAAGGGGGACGTTCTTGATCGCATCGATACCGAACCGATGCCGAGCGAAGCAGAATTCGTTGCATCGCTGGACTCCGGACGTCAGACCGGCAAGGTGCCTGTACTGGAACTGAGCGAGGAAAGCCTCAAGCAGTTGCCCGTTCCGGCCAGGAAAGTGGAGCCAAAGCCACTGCCACCGATGCCCGCCAGTTACCCGCCGCTCGAGCCGGCCAACCGATAGAGAACAGCAACCATGAGTGGCAGCACCCCAACGCGGGCCATTGCTGTGGCAGGTGCATCGGGCCGCATGGGCCAGATGCTGATTGAGGCGGTTCGGGCCGACCCGCACTGCGCACTGGTGGGCGCCCTTGATATGGCTGGCAGTGCAGCCATCGGGCTGGACGCCAGCGCCTTTCTCGGGCAGAACTGCGGTGTACTGATCACGGCCGATCTCGCTGAGGGCTTGCAGCAGGCCAGCACCCTGATTGATTTCACGCGACCCGAAGGCACGCTGGCGCACCTGGAGGTTTGTCGGCGGCGTGGTGTCAGCATGGTCATTGGCACCACCGGTTTCAGCGCTGCACAGAAGGCTGAAATTGAAGCCGCCGCGAAGGACATCGCCATTGTCATGGCACCCAACATGAGCGTGGGTGTCAACGTCACGCTCAAATTGCTGGAAATGGCGGCGCGCTCGCTGGCCACAGGATACGACATCGAGATCATCGAGGCGCATCATCGGCACAAGGTCGATGCGCCGTCCGGCACGGCGCTCAAGATGGGTGAGGTCATTGCCAGCGCACTGGGGCGTGACCTCAAAGACTGTGCCGTCTATGCCCGCGAAGGCGTGACTGGGGAGCGGGATCCCTCGACCATCGGTTTTGCCGCCATCCGTGGCGGCGACATTGTGGGTGACCACACGGTGCTGTTTGCCGGTACCGGCGAGCGCATCGAGATCAGTCACAAATCGAGTTCGCGCGTCACCTACGCGCAGGGCAGTTTGCGCGCGGCGCATTTTCTCTCTGGCAGGAAGGCCGGCTTGTTCAATATGGCTGATGTGCTGGGCCTGCAATGAACCTGGCCCAGTTGTTCCTTCAAGGCGATGCCGTGACGCAGACGGTGGCGCTGCTGCTGCTGGCCATGTCGGTCGGCAGCTGGGTCGTCATTCTCTGGAAGAGCTGGTTGCTGCGGCGTGTCGGGTCTGATGTGGCGCGCGCCACTGCGGCCTTTTGGCAGTCGGCCACCGTTGCCCAGGCACTCGAAAAGATGAAGGCTTTTGACCGGGAAGGGCTGCTCGTTTCCATGTTGCTCGCAACCCGAATCGAAGGGCTGGGAACCTTGGCGTCGGCCGGCGACAGATCGCAGCAACTCACCCGGGTGCTGCGCGACGCACTGCATCTGGCACTGGCCAAACTTCAGTATGGGCAGGTGCTGCTGGCAACGGTAGGCGCCACCGCCCCCTTTGTCGGTCTGCTGGGCACGGTCTGGGGCATTTACCACGCACTGATCGGCATCGCCAGCGCTGGGCAGGTCACCATCGACAAGATCTCGGGGCCAGTCGGAGAGTCGCTCATCATGACGGCGGCCGGACTGGCCGTTGCCATTCCTGCCGTGCTGGGCTACAACGTTCTTGGACGGGTGATTGCACGCATCGAGGCCGAGCTTGAAGGCTTTGCGCGTGACCTGCGGGAATTGGCCGCCAGCCAGGGTGACTGGAAGATTTGATTGAAAGGCCACTCCAGCATGTCTTTTGGTCGTCTGGAACGCGCGCAGGGTTCGCAACCGATGAGCGAGATCAACGTGACGCCGCTGGTGGACGTGATGTTGGTGCTGGTGGTCATCTTCATCATCACGGCGCCGCTGCTGGCGAGTTCGATCAAGCTCGATCTGCCGCGCTCGGATGCGGCCAAGCCCGCAGAAGCGCCAAAGTTTGTCAGCCTGGTCGTGGATCGGTCGGGCCGTGCGTTTCTGAACGACCAGCCGCTGGCACTGCCCGACTTGGCCAGGAGTCTCGCACAGACCGCTGCGACGCGTCCCGATACCGAGGTTCAACTGCGCGCCGACGCTACGGTGCCCTATGGCAGGATCGTGGAAGTGATGGGTCTGGCACAAAAAGCAGGCCTGAACCGGATCGGATTTGTCGCCGATCCGGTTGACAAACCCTAGAATCGACAGACTGCGGTCATCTGGCCGCTTGAGTGAATCCAAAATGCAAGAAAAATACCAGCACATCGAGGTTGAAAAGGCGGCGCAAGCCCACTGGAATGCAGTGGACGCCTACCGCGTCACTGAAAATCCGGACAAGAAAAAATATTAC
>CAZZLB010000222.1:0-5463 GCA_964654655.1 uncultured Rhodoferax sp.
GTTCTGCTGAACTCACTCTACGTGACATCAAGCCCGGCGACCACGACGCAGTCACTGCCTTGCACACGCTGGTCTTCGGACCCGCCGTGGATGTTTCCTGGTTTGCCTGGAAATATGGCCAGGATGCGGCTCAGGGACAAGGTCAGGCCATCGGCGTGTGGCACGGCACTGATCTGATTGCCTATTGCGGTGGCCTGCCACGCACGCTGTGGCAGCAAGGCGAGCGCCGCAACGGCCTGCAGATTGGCGATGTGATGGTGCATCCACAGTGGCGCGGCATCCTGAGCCGGCGCGGGCCGTTCTCTCAGGTATCGAAAAATTTCTACGACAGCCGACTCGGCGCACAGCAGCATCGTGCCTTTCAACTGGGGTTTGGCTTTCCGAATGCGCGGCATTTGCGCCTGGCAGTCACGCTGGGCCTGCTGCATGATGGCGGCGAGATGGAATGCCTGCATTGGCGTATCGACACGAAGGGCATGGACAGCCTGCCCTGGAGCTGGAGCTGGCAGGCGCTCGATCCGTCCAGCGAACGCTTTGAAAGTGCCGCGAATGACGCTTGGTCCGTGATGCATGCGTCAGTGCGGGACTTGTCGATCGGGCAGCGTGATGCAGCCTATCTGCGCTGGCGCTTTGCGCAGCGTCCGCTGGATGTCGGTACACCTGCCGACACAACTCGTTATCGTTTTTTTGCGCTGCGCCGGCGCTGGTCGCGCACCTGTGCAGGTGTCGCGGTGATGGATCTGCGGAGCGCTTCTGCGCATTGGCTGGACTGGGTCGGTCCCGTGTCGCTGATGCCACTCGTCAGCCAGGCTTGCCGTCTGGAGGCTGCACGTACCGGCGCTGCTGAGTTGACGGTGTGGACCAGTGCTGCGGTGGCCGAGCAACTGGCAGACACCGGCATCACGCAGCGCGAGGTCTGCGCCAGGATAGGTATCCCCTGCGCTTCAGATTTGAAGCCACAGGAGGTTTCCAGCTTACGATGGTGGTTCATGGGCGGCGACACCGACTTCTTATGATGAACGACTTGACCCGACTGAGTTTTGTGACTTGCGCCAGCAACTCGGAGGTGCTGGCGCAACGTCTGCTGGCATCGCCCTGCTTGCGCCAGGGCGCTTGGCCGCTGGCTGTGTATTTCAACACCAGGTCAGCGGCGCAGGGTTTCAACGCGGCAATGACAGCTTTGCAAGGCGCTGCGGCTACGGGCACATGGTTGGTATGGGTGCATCAGGATGTGTTCCTGCCCGAAGATTGGGACAGGCGCTTTTGTCTGGCACTTGACGCCGCCATGAGCAAATTTCCAAAACTGGCAGTGGCGGGCGTTTATGGTCTGGCAGGTGCAGCTGCCGCAGCCAGGCGGGTTGGGCATGTGCTGGATCGCGGCAAGCTGCTGCACGAAGACACGGCCATGCCTTGCCTGGTCGACAGCCTGGACGAGTTGTTGTTCGCGGTGCGCGTTGACAGCCAGCTCAGCCTGGATCCGGCGCTGGGTTTCGATTTTTATGCAACCGACCTGGTGCTGCAGGCGCAGCGGCAGGGCTGGCAATGCGCCGTGCTTGACGCCTGCTGCGAGCACTGGTCTGAAACGCCGGCCAGCGGCGCGGTACCGCCGGCAGTGGTGCAGCGCATCAAGCAGAGCGCGCAAGTTTTTGAACACAAGTGGGAAGCCAAGCTGCCAATCAGCACGCCCTGCTTCGAGATTGCCAGGGCCGGCGATGTGGCTGCCTTTATCGACTCCATCGTGGTAGCCAAGCCATGAGAGCCTTGATCTGGCGTTGCGTACGCATCGCCCACCACGCCGACTACGCCTGGTTTCTGCCGCTTATCGCGCGCCTGCCGCTAAGGCTGGCTTATGCGCTGTCGGCTCTGCGCGGCTGGATCAATGCGCTTGGCGCACGCGACTGGCGCTCGGTGGCGCTGGGCTTCAGGCACATCCGGCGCCAAAGCCTGCTTGGCTATGAATTGCTGCCCATGGCAGCGAGCACCGAGGAGAAGCAGCGCTGGTGCCGACAACGCTTTGCGACGGAAGCGCGGGACGAGTTCGAATCGCAATGGATGGCGGCCCGGCGGTTTGACGAACTGCAGTGTGACTTTGTACCGGAGGAGCTGGCGCTGTTTACCCAGCACCGACAGCGTGGCCTGGTACTCATGACGCTGCACTTCGACAGTTTTTATCTGGGCAGTGCCTTCATTGCCCGCGCCACGGGTCGGGTCATCAATTCCATGTCTTCTGCGGTGTCGCAGGATCCCCGCGTGGACCCCGCAGTGACACGGCATTTTGAGCTCAAATACCGCAGCCTGGAGCCCTACGTCCATGGTGGCAAGGTCGCAGACATGGAAGTGGGGCTGCGACCTTTCTACCGCATGCTGGAGCGCTCCGAAGCACTGATCGTGCTGGGTGATGCGCCGGTGCTGCCGAACGGCGCATCAATGACCGTGGACTTTCTGGGTGCGCAGCGGCAGATCGCCGGAGGTGCGCTGCGCCTGGCCGAAAGCACAGACAGCGACCTGGGTGCCTACATTTGCCGCTACCTCAGTCCGGGGCACTACGAAGTCAGGCTGTGCCCGATCGGGCCAGCCAAAGACCCCCAAACCCTGGCGCGCATTTACCAGTTCTTCAACACCCATATCCTGGAGCAGCCTGGCCTGTGGTTGGCCGCCGACCTGCTGCCAAGTATGCCCGTCGTGGAAGCGGCTTGAATGACAGGCTGCTTGGTTGACATCGTTATCGTCAATTACCGCGGCGCAGCGGACACGCTGCAAGCACTCGCACGCTTGGCCGACTGGCCGCATGGCACGCTCTGGCTGGTGGACAACAGCGCGCACGAGCCCGAAATGGCCGCAGACACCTCTGCGCTGCAGCAAGCTGTTGCGAGCAAAGCGCGGCAATCCACGACTTCAGGGGTCATGGATCGCCACGGCCTACGGCCTCGCGATGACAAGGAGCCGGGGCGAGCTTGCGTTCGCTTGCTGGCGCCGGGCAGCAACCTGGGCTTTGGGCGCGCCTGCAATCTGGCATTTGCGCAATCGAGCGCCGAATTTGTTCTGCTGCTCAACCCGGACGCGCGGATCTGTGCCGATGACGTGCTGCTGCTGGCACGTACACTGGCAGGGCAGCCACGACTGGCTGGTGTCTCGCCCAGGATTTACTGGAATGACGAGCGCTCGTTTGTCTTGCCGGCCGCCTTTGCCCAGACACCCTGGTATCACCTAGCGCAGGCCCTGGCAACGCGCTCGCGCCGGCTGGCGCAGTGGGCTGCGCGCCGAGGTCTGGAGCGAACGATGCGCCAGATGGCTGGATCGAATAACTTTGATGTGGACTTTGTGGCGGGCTCGGTGCTGATGTTGCGACGCAGCGCGGTGTTGCAGGCTGGCGGACTGTTTGACCCTGATTACTTCATGTTTTTTGAGGACTCGGACTTGTCGCTGAGACTGCGCCGCGCCGGCTACAAGTTGGCCATCGTGCCGAGCGCAACAGCCGAACACGAGTACCGCCACAAGGCTTTCAAAGCCGGCCTGATGGAGCAGAGCCAGCAGCACTATTTCAGAAAGCAGTACCCGCTGTTTTACCGCTGGTCGGGTCAGCTCAGGCGCGTGCCCCGACTGGCGGGTTCGGTGGACCTGAATGCGTGGTTCAAGGTGCTGGCGCAACCGGTCAACAGCGCTGAGGAATTTGCCCGCCAGACGGGTGGTGCTGGTGTATTGGCCTTCAGCCCGACGATGCTGCTGATGCCGGCGATCTTCAGACCCTCGGCGGCACAGGCACGACCCTTTGACGCAAAGGAGTGGGATTTGCTTGAGTCTGGACCCTACACGGCACTGCTGGTTGGCCCTGACTCGTCTGCAGCAGCAAGCTGGGTTTACTTCCGCAAAGCCTGACTGAGTTGGCGGCCGTAGTTGCGCAGTGGCCGCTCGATGGCGTAATGCGCTGCGGTGGCGAGCAGCAGCGTGAACACAACACACAGCACGACCAGCGTCGTGCCTGAGAGCTCTGGCCAGAAGCGGCGCAACAGCAGCGGCGCAGCATTGTGGAACAGATAGACACCGTAACTGAGCTGCCCCATGAACAAGAATCCGGGCGTCAACCAGCGTCTGCCATCCGTCACCGGTTGACCCTTGGCGCTGACCAGCGCACTGATCAAAAGGCCATAACCCAGCGCGGCGCCGACGCCCATGTTGCCGCCAATCCATGATGGTGGCGTTCTGGCCACCCCATTGACTGGCGCCACGTAGCTGATGTAAAGAAATCCCATACCCGCCAGCACCAGCAAACCACACACCAGACGCAACCCTCTGGCCCCTGCACCGCCGGAACGCTGGATCAATGCATAGGCCATGGAACCCCACATGAATTCAATCCACACACCAGGCAGATGGATGGTGGCAATGGCACGAGCGGTGATGCCCTCATTGGGTGTGCCAGCGGCAGCCAACGCAAGATGCATGAGCGCGGCCAGCACCAGCAAGGCGGGGAAACGATAAGGTGCTGCGGAAAACCGGAGGGCGCTCCAGGCCAGCAGCGGTAACAGGAGGTAGTACTCGACCTCGGGCGGCAAACTCCAGAAGGCGGCGTTGTAAAAGTAGGCAATTTCCGGCGAAGCCAGTGTGTGCCCCATCACCAGGTGAACTCCGAAGTGATCCCAGGCCGAAGGGGCAGGCAGCCGCAGGCCGGCGTACATCAGCAGCGCACACACATAGAGCGGATAGAGCCGGAAAAAACGTCGGATCAGGTGCGGCGCCAGCGAAAGGGGTTTGCCGAACAGATAGGGCGCAAAGACATAACCGCTGAGCGCAAAGAACAGATCCACGCCGGTACTGGCAAAGCCCCAGAGCCCGGTCTGCGACATCAGCAGCGGAACATAGTGTGTGGCCATCACCATCAGGGCCGCCCAGCCACGCAATGCCTCAACGACCGGGTCGTCTTCGCGCGACCCTTGCAAAGTTGGCGCGGATTCCGGGTGTTGTAGCGAAGCCATGGGTGTGAATTGTGGCATCCAAATCCGTACAATGAGCCAGCCCGCCCCCGCCCTTATGTCAAGTTCCATTGCCATCATCCTGCCCGCCTACAACGAGGCGGCGACCATTGAAGCGGTCATGCTTGCGTTTCACAAGGCCTTGCCGCAGGCGCAGATTTACGTGGTTGACAACAATTCGAGCGATGGCACCGGCGCTGTGGCCAACGCCACTTTGGCAAGTATCCAGGCAACTGGCCAGGTGATCGAGGAGAGCAGACAGGGCAAAGGTCATGCCTTGCGGCGAGCCTTCCAGACGATTGAGGCTGATGTTTATCTGCTGGCCGATGCGGACCTGACGTACCCGGCCGAGCGCGCGCACGAGCTGATAGAACCCATCCTGCGCGATGAAGCCGACATGGTGGTGGGTGACCGCCACTCGGGCGGACACTATCTGGCGCAGAACAAGCGCCCCTTGCATGGCTTGGGTAACAGATTGGTCAACCGGCTGATC
>CAZZLB010000223.1:0-5462 GCA_964654655.1 uncultured Rhodoferax sp.
GCTTCAAACTTCTCGTCACTCAGCAGATGGCTGGTCAAGGTCAATCCCGGCGCAACGCCGACAATGCGCAGTTGCGGGCTCAAGGCCATGGCCAGCATGGTGGTGGCTGCTTCCAGCGCGGCCTTGGACAGGGTGTAGCTGAAGAAGTCCGGGTTCTGGTTCCACAACTTCTGATCCAGCAGATTCACCACCACGCCAAGGGGTCGGCGTGCCTGGGCACTGGCCGAACCGTCACGTCCGGTCACGTGCGCATGCAGGGCCTGCGCCAGAATAATGGCCGCACCGGTGTTGCTGTGCAGGTGCTTGTCCATGGCTGCAAAGGTGAAGCTGGCTGCCGTATCGTGCTCAAACGTGGAGGCACTGTTGACGATGGCGTCAACCTTGCCAAATTGCTTGATCACTTTTGGCAGCAACTCACGCACCGCCGTCTCGTCCGTCAGGTCGGCAGGAAAGGCGGCGCTTGCTCCGGCCAGCAGGGTGCATTCGGCAACGGTATTGGTGGCGTCTTCCAGCGAAGCGCGGTAATGCACGGCAACCTGCCAGCCGTCTTTTGCCAGCGCGAGCGCAATTTCGCGACCCAGCCGTTTGGCAGCGCCAGTGACAAGTACCGTGCGGGTGGATGCGGGAGCGGACATTGGTGGACAATTCAGCCTGTGACGACAACAGCCTACAGTTTAACGAGCGCTCTGCAATCCCATATGGCGCAGACGATCACCGCGCGCGGTGGCTGGATCGGCTTTGACGAATTCATGGCTTTGGCCCTGTACACACCGGGGCTGGGCTATTACGCCAACGACAGTGCCAAATTCGGTCCCATGCCGGATTCAGGCTCAGGCGGTGGCAGCGATTTTGTGACGGCGCCGGAGATGACGCCGCTGTTTGGTCGAACCCTGGCGGTACAGCTGGCGCAAGCCCTGCAAGCGACGCAGACCAGCGAGATCTGGGAGTTCGGCGCCGGCTCCGGTGCACTGGCGCTGCAGGTACTGGAGACCCTTGACGCCTTGGGATTGCCCCTGCCGCGTTACAGCATCGTTGATCTGTCGGGCACTCTGCGCCAGCGCCAGCAGGCCACGCTGGAGAAGTACGCCGCCACCGTGCGCTGGGTGAGCGAATTGCCGCCAGTCATGCATGGTGTGGTGATAGGCAACGAGGTGCTGGACGCCATGCCGGTCAAACTGCTGTCCCGCGTGAACAGCGTCTGGCATGAACGCGGTGTGGTCCTGAATTTGGCGCAGGACCAGCAACCCGTCTCTTTCAGCTGGAGCGAGCGAGCAACCGACCTGCGTCCACCATGTCAGATCGAGGGTGAGCATGACTTCCTGACCGAAATTCATGAGCAGGGCCACTCCTTCATCCGTACGCTCGCCGACAAGCTGCAAAGCGGGGCGATCTTCCTGATCGACTATGGCTTTCCCGAACATGAGTACTACCACGCGCAGCGCCACATGGGTACGGTGATGTGCCACCGCAGTCATCAATCCGACGCCGATCCGCTGGCGGACGTCGGGCTCAAGGACATCACGGCCCACGTCGATTTCACCGGTGTTGCGCTGGCCGCCCAGGAGGCCGGGCTGGGCGTGCTGGGCTACTGCACGCAGGCCCGTTTCCTGATCAATTGCGGACTTGTCAGCCTGCTTGAAAACGCTGCACTGGGCTCGCGTGTGCACGCGCAGCGCCTGATCATGGAACACGAAATGGGCGAACTGTTCAAGGTGATCGGCCTGTTCAAGGGCGAACCCTGGGAGGCCGTCGGGTTCTCGCAGGGTGACCGGACGCACACGCTATGAGTCCGAAGCGGATCGCCGGCAACATTCTCACGCCAGGTGGCTTTGTCCGTGGCGCTCTTGAATTTGACGACGATGGGCGGGTGAGGGCGGTAGCAGGCAAACCGGTCGACGAAGCACAGGCTCGCGATTCCAGCGAGCCGCTGGTGCTGCCGGGTTTTATAGACCTGCATGTGCACGGAGGTGGTGGGAGCGACATCATGGAGGGCAGCGACGCCTTGCTGCGCGTCAGCGAATTGCACGCCCGCCATGGGACAACCGCTCTGCTGGCAACCACCATGACAGCGCCGGCGCAGGAACTGGAGCAGGCCTTTGCTGCGATGAAAACGCACGGGCAGCAGCGCCGCCCTGCCGGCGCGCGTGTGCTGGGCGTGCATCTGGAGGGGCCTTACATCAGCCGGGAGAAGCTCGGTGCCCAGCCCGACTTTGCACGCGCTCTTGACCTTGCAGAATTGCAGCGTCTCAACGACCTGTTTCCGATTCGCCTGATCACGCTGGCGCCTGAAGTGCCGGGACACATGGAGATCATCGCATCGCTTTGCGCTGCGGGTTTTCGGGTTCAGCTTGGCCACACCACGGGAACCTATGAAGACGGGCTGCAAGCCTTGTCCAAAGGGGCTGCTGGTTTCACCCATCTGTTCAATGCGATGAGCGGCTTGCACCATCGTGCTCCCGGCATGGTGGGCGCCGCATTGGCGCACGCGAAGCATGCGGAGATCATTCCCGACCTGATTCATGTGCATCCGGGTGCCATTCGCGTCGCCCTGCGTTCCATTCCCGGGCTTTTCTGTGTGACCGATTCCACGGCTGCTGCCGGTATGCCCGACGGCGATTACCGCCTGGGCAGCCACACCGTGACCAAGTGTCTGGGGGGTGTGCGACTGGCCGATGGCACGCTGGCCGGATCCACGCTGACCATGGACCAGGCCTTGCGCAATTTGGTGAACCCACTCGGCCTGAGCCTTCGCGAAGCCTCCAGTCGTGTTTCCACCCATGCCGCCGACTACCTTGGCCTGACCGATCGCGGGCGCCTGGCCGCAGGTTGCTGGGGTGACGCCGTGCTGCTCGATCGTGAGCTCCAATTGCTTGACGTCTACGTTGAAGGAAGATCTCTTGACCACCCGGATGCTGCATGAAGCGCTTGAAGCACCAGGCGCAGTGGCGCGTCAGCTGACGCTCAACGAGGGCTTGTACCGGGAGTTTGGAGAGCGCTTGCGGGAACAGCCACCGCAGTCTGTCCTGACTTTGGCGCGTGGCAGTTCTGACCATGCAGCGCATTTCATGTCGTATCTGATCATGGCGAGGCTGGGGCGGCTGGTGACCTCGCTGCCCATGTCGCTGCTCACGCTCTACCATTCTCCAATCGCCTGTCAGGGCGTGCTGTCGCTGGCGTTTTCGCAGTCCGGGCAAAGTCCGGATCTGGTGGAGCCGACGCGCTTTTTCTCTGACGGTGGGGCTTGTACAGCGGCTTTTGTCAATCATGCTGAATCCCCTCTGGCGCGCGCTGCACGCTGGGTGTTCCCCCTGCATGCCGGTGCCGAGACCAGCGTTGCCGCCACCAAGAGCTTTATCGCCCAACTGGCGGCGGGTGCCGGCCTGATTGCCTGCTGGCAACAGGACGAGGCCTTGCAGGCCGCGCTGGCTGCCCTGCCAGAAGTCCTGACACGCGCCGCCGCTGCAGACTGGTCGGCTGCTCTTGCCACACTGGGCAAGACCGAGCGCCTGTTTGTCATCGGTCGTGGCCCCGGACTGTCGGTGGCGCTGGAGGCGGCACTGAAGTTCAAGGAGACCTGCGGCATTCAGGCCGAGGCCTTTTCCGGTGCCGAGATTCAGCACGGCCCGATGGCGCTGATTGAGCAAGGCTACCCCTTGCTGGTCCTGGCACTCCAAGGTCCGGCGCAGGCCGGGCTGCTGGCGCTGGCGGATCAGCTGCGCGAGCGCGGTGCACGCGTGCTGCTGGCAGCGCCCGAGGGCACGCCCCACGTGAATCTGCCGATCCTGCCAACGGCGTCACCAGACCTCGATCCGATTTCCGCCATTCAGAGTTTTTATCCGATGGTCGAGGCGCTGGCGCGCGAGCGCGGCATGAATCCCGACCACCCGCCCTATCTGGCCAAGGTCACCCGCACGCACTAGCCATTGACCAGGCCGCTGGCCTTGATGGCAGCTGCCCGCGCATGGGCAATCAGTTCGCCGACTTTTCTGCCGTCTGATCCTCTGGTCATGGCCTGTTCGGCGATCGGCTGCGTAGCCACACTCTGCGCCGCCGCCAGTGCAGCCAACAAGCGCGTGGCCTGCGGGTAGCTTGACTCGAAAAATCCCAAGCGACCGCGCGCATCGCATTCACAGGCCTGCAGCACTTCGGCAAAACGCTGTGGCTTGCGAAAGGCGTCGCAACGCTGCAGCAGGCGCACCAGCGCCGCTGCGCCCAACTCGCTGCTGCGATGGATATTGCCATGCTCGCGTGCCACCACCTCGGCCAACTCACGGCATTCGGTGGGCACGCGCAGACGCTGGCAAATACGCTTGAGCAGTCGCTCGCTGCGCTCCTCATGACCATGGTGCCGGGGCAGCAGTTCGACCGGCGTCGTGGCCTTGCCCAGGTCGTGGAACAAACAGGCCAGGCGTACCGGCAAGGGAGCCTGCAGCCGGGCGCTCATGTCGAGCACCATCATCAAATGCACGCCGGTGTCGATTTCGGGGTGGTAGTCGGCGCGCTGCGGCACACCCCACAGGCGCTCCACCTCGGGCAACACGCGTGCCAGCGCACCGCACTCGCGCAGCACCGCAAACATGCGCGAGGGCGTGCTTTCCATCAGTCCCCTGGAGAGTTCCTGCCAGACGCGTTCGGCCACCAGATGATCGGCTTCGCCGGACTGCACCATTTCCTGCATCAGCTGCGTGGTTTCTGGTGCCACGCTGAAATCGGCAAAGCGCGCTGCCAGGCGGGCCACGCGCAGTATGCGCACCGGGTCTTCACGAAAAGCCTCGGTGACGTGGCGGAACACCTTGAGTTTCAGATCCTGTTGTCCGCCATACGGATCAATCAGCTCGACGCTGGCCGGATCGGCCACGGCGATGGCGTTGATGGTCAGGTCGCGTCGCGCCAGATCCTGCTCCAGCGTCACATCGGCTGCCGCATGAAACTGGAAGCCGTGGTAGCCGGGCGCGGTCTTGCGCTCGGTGCGGGCCAGCGCATATTCTTCGTGTGTGGTCGGATGCAGAAACACCGGAAAGTCCTTGCCCACCGGCACAAAGCCCTGCTGCAACATCAGCTCGGGCGTTGCACCCACCACCACCCAGTCGCGGTCCTTCACTTCCAGTCCGAGCAGGGCATCACGTACCGCACCGCCGACGAGGTAGGTCTGCATGCCAGCCGCCGCGCCGGGCCGCCCCAAGCAAGGCTGCGCCCCCTCGGGGGGCAGTGCATCACGCGAAGCGGTAAACGTGGGGGCCATATCCTCAGCGTCGCAGGCGATAGGGTTCTTCGAAAGACAGGAAATCGCGCTCGGCAAGTGCGCCATCGATCCAGGCCTGCACTCCTGGTAGCGACAGCACCCGTTCCACATAAGCGGCAATGGTTGGCGTCAGCGGCAGGGCGTAGGTTTTCAGGCGCGTGCAGATGGGCGCAAAGTAGGCATCGGCGATAGTGAAGTTGCCAAACAGCAGCGGCCCGCC
>CAZZLB010000224.1:0-5452 GCA_964654655.1 uncultured Rhodoferax sp.
CGCCGCTTCCTCCGCATCCAGGTCCCACTCAATGATCACGGGTCGCTTTCCACCCGCCCCCACGATCTGCTCGGCCACCTCCGCCAGCAGGTTCACGCGCCGCGCCGAAATGGCCACATGCACGCCCTCGGCGGCCAGCGCAACCGCGATGCTGCGCCCGATACCGGTACTGGCACCGGTGACCAGTGCGGTCTTGTCTTTAAGCTGTAAATCCATATTGCTTCCTTTGTGATTATTGAGATTTCTGAAATTCGCGACCTCGAGTCTGGGGTCTGCGTGCGCCGAGGGCGCCACAGTGGATGGCTCCGCGAATGTCCTCCGGCCTGATCCACCCCGCATGCTGAACAGGTATTGGCATATGACTGTCAGTCCGCGCCGAGTTTCAACCGGTCCGGCTGACGCCGCTCTATCGACCACTTGAGCAGAGCAGCACCACGGAAAAGGCCGTGCGCGAACTTTCCGTAGGGCAGCGTCAGGAACAGTGCCATCACCACGCCGAGATGCGATGCCAGCAGCAGTGGCACGGCACCCGTGCTGCGCGCGAGCCACAGGGCCAGACCGCTGGCGCTGCTGAAAAACAGCAGGGCGATGAAGCCCCGATCCATGGGTTTTTGCGCCGCATCGCCGTGCAAGGGGTGCCGGCGCAGATGGAGGGCGAACAGCCCGGCGCTGCCGATCAGCAGGGCGACGCCGCCGATCAGACCCAACAACTTGGGCAGGCTGGGCAGTTCATAGGGCGCCTCCCAGCCCAGCAGGTAATGGTAGAGCGTGGCCACAGCGGTAGCGGCAAAACACAGGATGAATCCGTAAGCCGTCAGATGATGAAAGCGCCGGCGCCACAAGGTCCAACCATCGTCTTCGTTGTTGCAGCCTTCACCGTGGCCACCGTCAAGGTATTTGAGGCTCAGTGCGTTGAGGCTGGCTTCCTGCACCGCGACGCCCGACACGATGTCGGCCCCTGGGTTTGACGCAGATGCCTGCGTGATCTCACGCCAGAAGCGACGCAAGCCCAAGCCCAGTGCCAGCACCGCAAAAAGAAACACGGGAGCAAACAGCAACACCAGCAGTCGATGCGAAAGAATGGCAAAAAAACCCGATGCAGAAGCAGCCTGCCCCGTCGATCCGCTGCCAGCCGTTACGAGCATCAGGAAAAGTGCCAGCGCCGCCGCCAGTGCCAGCGAGAGCGTCAGGCCGTTGCGCCGGTAGAGCGATCCCAGCGCCGCTGGCCAGGCATAGTCAGCGTAAGTCTGAAGCCGGACTTTGGCCATGGCCTGCGGCACATTGACGGCAAACTCGTGCGGTGGTGCGTACTGGCAGGCATGCAGGCAGGCGCCGCAGTTGTGGCACAGATTGGCCACGTAGTGAACATCGGCCTTGCCAAATTCAAGCCGCCGTGTCATCGCCGGAAAGACGGCACAAAAGCCCTCGCAGTAACGGCAGGCGTTGCAGATCTGCATTTGCCGCCCTACTTCGACCTCCGTCGCGCTCAGGCCTGTACCGTCAGCCAGTGCGCGCGCGTCGCGGGTCAGGGTCTCAAGCGTTTGCATGTGAGGCTCCTTCCCGCAGCGCCGAATGCGCTGCCTGCGTGCCGGCAATGCGGCCAAAGGCGGTACCGATCGACATGCCGACACCAGCCGTATAGCCTTTGCCCAACACATTGCCCGCCATCATCTCACCAGCCACAAACAGGTTCCCGCTGGGCTTGCCAGCAAAGTGCACGGCACTGCTGGCATCCGTCTTCAGACCCAGGTAAGTGAAGGTAACGCCGGGCTTCAACGCGTAGGCAAAGAAAGGTGCCGTGTCGATGGTTCGTGCCCAATGCGTCTTGCCCGGTGTCAGGCCGGTGGTGTGGCAGTCATCCAGCACGGTGTGATCGAAGTTGCCACTCTGACAGGCTGCGTTGTAGTCGTTCAGTGTGCGCATGAAGCGATCAGGCTCGAGTCCGATTTTCTGCGCAAGCTCGGGCAGGCTGTCAGCCCGCACGCCCGGAAAGACCGGCGGCATGAAACGCCCCGCCGCCTTGGCATCGATGATGGAATAGGCCAGTTGACCGGGCTGCTGTGCCACCAGACGGCCCCAGATGGCGTAGCGTTTGGGCCAGAAGTCTTCGCCTTCGTCGTAAAAGCGCTGGCCCTCGCGGTTCACCACCACGCCCAGCGAGACACAGTCGATGCGGGTGCAGATGCCGCCGTCGTACAGCGGAGCGCGGGCGTCGATCGCCACCATATGGGCCTGCGTCGCGTCGCCAATCGCATCCGCTCCGGCCTGCAGCAACTCCTTGAGCAGCACGCCACGGTTGTAGCACGTGCCACGAATCAAGAAGTTGTCGGCCGGCCATTCACCGCGCTCGTTCTGACCCCAGGCCTCGCGCAGCCACTCGCGGTTCGACTCGAAGCCGCCGGCCGCCAGCACACAGGCTTTGGCACTGATGCGCTCAGCGCCAACCCAGGCCGCTACAAAGCGCCCCTGGTCGATCTCGATCCGGTCCACTGCAGCGTCGTAACGGATCGCCACGCCCAGTCTTTCGGCGCTGCGGTAATAGGCATTGACCAGCGCCTTGCCGCCACCCATGAAAAAGGCATTGGTGCGTGACAGGTGCAGCGTGCCCGACAGCGAAGGCTGGAAATGCACACCATGGCGCCGCATCCAGTCTCGACAACTGCCCGATGCCCGAATCGTCAGACGCGCCAGCGCTTCGTTGGTCTGGCCACCAGTGACCTTGAGCAAGTCCTGCCAGTACTCTTCTTCCGGGTAGGCGTCGGTCAGCACATCCTGGGGTGCGTCGTGCATGCAGCGCAAATTGCGCGTGTGCGCCGAATTGCCGCCCCGCCATTCACGTGGCGCCGCTTCCAGCAGCAGCACACTGGCGCCCGCCTCGCGCGCCATCAACGCTGCGCACAGCGCTGCATTGCCACCACCAATCACCAGAACATCGTGACTCACCGCGACCTCGTCCTTGTTTGAACTGCAGGCACTGTAATCCTTCGCAAGGCGCACTGCCAGAGGCCAGCAACGATGGGGGCATCACGAATCGTGATGAATCAGTCGCGTGCCCAGCCACTGGCCAGAACGCACCAGCTCGCGTGCGCAGTCGGCCAGCACCACGCGCGTGGCCAGGGCAGCGGGCGAGAGTTCGTCATCCGAGAGACTGCACAGCGCATTCGTGCGAAGAACCTGGGCATCGATGATTTCGCCCCACTGGAAGCGCTTTGATGCATCCGCAATCCGACCCAGTGCAGCCCAGGGCTGAATGGTGCTGCCAAGGCCGCTGCCAACAAGGTCCATCAGGGTCGCCAGGGAATCGATTTCGGCCACCACCACCGGCTTGTATCTGGCGCGCACGAATGCGGCGTCGAGTGCACTACGCAAGCCATGCGAGCCGGTGGGCAAGACCAGCGGCAGACCCTTGAGTTGGGCCATGCGCACCGGGCGCGTCGGTCCCGACTTCGCTGCCGCTGCCTGCTTTCGTGCGCCAATGAGAAACAGCCTCTCCTCCAGCAAGGGCAGGACGCTCCAGCGCCGCGCGGCGCCAGTGTCGAACAGCAAGGCAAGATCGAGCTGGCGCGAATTGAGCATGCTGGTGAGGTGGCCTGACATGCTTTCGACCAGGTGCAGGCGCACGTCGGGGTAGCGCTCGCGCATGGCGCGCAGCAGCGGCAGGCCCAGCACCGAGGCCGTGCTCGATGCCAGCCCCACGCTGACAGTGCCGGTCAGACGCGCCTGCTGCGCGGCCCGGCTCGCCTGCTCGACATGGCGCAAGGCAAGCTGCGCCTCGCGCACAAAAGCCAGTCCCGCTTCGGTCGGAACCACGCCCTTGCTGCCACGCTGCAGCAGGCGCGTCGAGAGCTCACTCTCGAGGCGGCTGATCTGCTGGCTCAAGGTCGACTGAACCAGATTGAGGTCCACGGCCGCGCGGCTCATGCTGCCGAGCTCGACCACCCGAACAAAATACCTGAGTTGGCGAAGTTCCATGACAGAGATAATCTCACACCTATGAACAAGCACGGAAAAGTGCAAAAAGTTGTCGTCGGTTTGAGCGGTGGTGTTGACTCCGCGGTGGCGGCGTGGCTGCTCAAAGAGCAGGGTTACGAGGTTGTCGGCATCTTCATGAAGAACTGGGAAGGTGACGACAACTCCGAATACTGCTCGTCGAACATCGATTTTGTTGACGCCGCGGCGGTGGCCGACGTACTTGGCATCGACATCGAGCACGTCAACTTTGCCGCCGAGTACCGGGACCGGGTCTTTGCTGAATTCCTGCGCGAGTACCAGGCCGGTCGCACGCCCAACCCGGACATCCTGTGCAACGCCGAAATCAAGTTCAAGGCCTTTCTGGACCACGCGCTGCGCCTGGGTGCGCACCGCATCGCCACCGGACACTACGCCCGCGTGCGCCAGAACGCACAGTCGCAGGAGTACGAATTGCTCAAGGGCCTGGACCCGACCAAGGACCAGAGCTACTTCCTGCACCGGCTCCATCAGGATCAGTTATCGAAGACGCTGTTCCCGGTGGGTGATTTGCACAAAACCGAGGTACGGCGCATTGCCGCCGAGATCGGGCTGCCCAATGCGAAAAAAAAGGACTCGACCGGCATCTGCTTTATTGGCGAGCGCCCGTTCCGGGAATTCCTGAACCGCTATATTGCCCGCCAGCCCGGCCCGATCAAGGACGACAAGGGACGAACCATTGGCGAGCACGTGGGCCTGAGCTTTTACACCCTGGGCCAGCGTCAAGGCCTGGGTATAGGTGGCATCAAGGCCAAGGGCGCACAGAGGGGGGGTGGAGAGCACGCACCCTGGTTTGTCGCCCGCAAGGACATGCAGACGAATACCTTGTTGGTGGTGCAGGGTCACGAACATGGCTGGCTGCAATCGACTCGTCTGCAAGCCAATGACGCCAGTTGGGTGTCGGCGACGGCACCGCTCGCCGGGCCTCTGAACGCCAAGACCCGCTACCGGCAGGCGGACGCTGCCTGCACGCTGGGCAGCGATGCCAACAACACCTTCAGTTTGCGCTTTGCGCAGCCGCAATGGGCTGTCACGCCGGGTCAGTCGGCCGTGCTGTATGAGGGTGATGTGTGTCTGGGAGGTGGCGTGATTGCTTCGGCACAAGGAGACTGACTCAACCGATTCGGGCGAGCAGGGTTTCCATGTCCTTGAACATGTGCTCGAGCCCCTCTTTCTGCTTTTCGTCGGGCTGCACGCAGGCTTGCAGTTCCTGTTCCATGAAGCACAGTGTCATGCGCAGATACGTGCTGTCGAGTGCCTTTCGAACTGCGGAGAATTGCTGAGCAATTTTCAGGCAGCTCTCGCCCTCCTCGATCATGCGTTGAACACCCCGAATTTGCCCCTCTGCACGCCGAAGGCGATGGAGCACATCGGTGCGAGCGCTTGCGTCTTTCAGTACAGTCATGACAGTTCCAGTTGCTTCAGGAAGATGATACCCAATGGC
>CAZZLB010000225.1:0-2117 GCA_964654655.1 uncultured Rhodoferax sp.
GGTGGCGGTGCCTGGGACAATGCCAAGAAGTACATTGAAGACGGCAACCACGGAGGCAAGCGCTCGGAAACCCACAAGGCTGCCGTTACCGGCGACACCGTGGGCGACCCCTACAAGGACACCGCCGGCCCTGCCATCAATCCTTTGATCAAGATCATCAACATCGTGGCACTGCTGATTGTCCCGGTCATGATGAAGATGCACGGCGGCTGATTCTCTGCCACCCACCTGCAAAAAGCCCGCCTCTGGCGGGCTTTTTTGATGGAAAATCACGCCATGCAATTCAACTTCATAGCCAACACATCCCTACCCTCTTCGTCCGGTCTGACCATAGCCGTGGTCGACCCGTCCGACGGGCAATCCTATGACACCATCCAGCGCAGCAATGCGTCTGACATCGACCAGGCCGTGAGTGCGGCCAGGCTGGCTTTCGATTCAACCTGGAGCAGACTCGGCGCCGCCGAGCGCGGTCGCTTGCTGATGCGCCTGTCGCAAAAAATCACGGCCCATGCGCAGGAGCTGACAGACATCGAGCAGCGCGACTGCGGCAAGCCGACCAAGCAGGCACGCGCTGACGCCGTCGCGCTGGCGCGCTATTTCGAGTTTTATGCCGGAGCCTGCGACAAACTGCACGGCGAAACCCTTCCCTACCTGGACGGCTACAGCGTGCTCACCTGGCGCGAACCGCATGGCGTTACAGGCCACATCATTCCGTGGAACTACCCGATGCAGATCTTTGGTCGCAGTGTTGGCGGTGCGCTGGCCGCGGGCAATGTGTGTGTGGTGAAACCGGCCGAAGACGCCTGCCTGTCTCTGATCCGTGTGGCACAACTGGCCGCCGAAGTCGGCTTCCCGGCCGGCGCCATCAACATCGTCACGGGCTACGGACACGAGGTGGGCGACGCACTGGTGCGCCACGGCGGCATCGACCACATCAGTTTTACCGGCAGCCCGACGGTGGGCACGCTGATCCAGCAGGTCGCCGCCGAAAGGCACTGCCCGGTCACTCTGGAGCTTGGCGGCAAAAGCCCGCAGATTGTGTTTGCCGACGCCGATCTCGACGCCGCGATTCCTGCCATCATCAACGCCATCGTGCAAAACGCCGGGCAGACTTGCTCCGCGGGTTCCCGGGTCCTGATTGAGCAGGCCATTTACGAGCCACTGCTCCAACGCCTGGGCGAAGCGTTCCAGAAATTGCGCGTCGGTCCGGCCACACTCGACCTCGATGTCGGCCCCCTGATCCGCCACAGCCAGAAGCAGCGCGTGCAACAATTTTTGCACGATGCCAAAGAGGCCAACATCGGCACCGTGGCACAGGGTCAGGTGGTTGATGCGGCACCCGAGTCGGGCTTTTACCAGGCACCCACGCTGCTGCGCGACGTGCCGGTAACGCACCGTGTGGCGCAGGAAGAAGTGTTTGGTCCGGTGCTCTGCGCAATGGCGTTTCGCGATGAGGATCATGCTGTGGAACTGGCCAACGCCACGCAGTTCGGTCTGGTTGCCGGGGTCTGGACGGCAGATGGCGCGCGCCAGTTTCGCATGGCGCGGCGTTTGCGCAGCGGCCAGGTGTTCATCAACAACTACGGCGCTGGCGGTGGTGTCGAACTGCCCTTCGGCGGCGTCAAGTCCAGCGGCCACGGCCGCGAAAAGGGCTTTGAAGCCCTGTACGGTTTCAGCACACTCAAGACGGTC
The DNA here is from genome assembly GCA_964654655.1 of uncultured Rhodoferax sp. Lineage (GTDB taxonomy): Bacteria > Pseudomonadota > Gammaproteobacteria > Burkholderiales > Burkholderiaceae_C > Rhodoferax. The sequence continues at coordinate 1,693 of CAZZLB010000225.1, forward strand.
GCCATCAAGCACGGCTGATCCTGGCCCTGCCGCAACATCATCCCATCCTATCGAGGTAGAAAGTCATGCGCGTCAAGAACAAATCCATCATCGTCACCGGCTCTGGCGGAGGCATCGGCGAAGGCATTGCCAAACGGCTGGCTGCAGAGGGTGCCAAGGTCATCGTCAACGACATCTCGTCGGCGGCCGGTGAACGCGTAGTGGCCGAGATTGTGGCCGCGGGTGGCATCGCCTCGTTCTTTGCTGCTGATGTCACAAAGTCCGAGCAGATGCGCGCCCTGGTGGCTGCTGCCGTCGAGCGCTACGGCACACTGGACGTGATGGTCAACAACGCCGGTTGGACACACCGCAATCGGCCGGCACTGGAAGTGAGCGAAGACGAGTTTGACAAGTGCTACGCCGTCAACATGAAGAGCATTTACCTC
>CAZZLB010000225.1:2217-5438 GCA_964654655.1 uncultured Rhodoferax sp.
CCACTGACGGAAGAACGCAAGGCAAAGTTTCGCGCCACCATTCCATTGGGCCGTTTTTCCACGGCTCTGGATGTAGCCAATGCGACCCTCTACCTCGCCAGTGACGAGGCCTCTTTCATCAGCGGCGTCTGCATCGAAGTGGACGGCGCACGCTGTGTTTGACCAACGTGGGCGGCCTCTTCGCGACCTGCGTATCAGTGTGACAGACCGTTGCAACTTCCGTTGCAACTATTGCATGCCCAAGGAAATCTTCGACAAGGACTACCAGTATTTGCCGCACAAGGCCTTGCTGTCGTTTGAGGAGATCACGCGGATCGCCAATGTCTTTGTGGCCGGCGGTGTACAGAAGATCCGCCTGACCGGCGGTGAGCCGCTGCTACGCAAGAACGTGGAAGGACTGATTGCACAACTTGCGGCGTTGCGCACGCCGGCGGGTGAGCGACTGGACCTGACACTGACGACCAACGGTTCGTTGTTGGCGCGCAAGGCACAGTCACTCAAGGCTGCGGGTCTGAAGCGCATCACGGTCAGCCTGGACGGACTCGATGATGCGGTGTTTCGCAGCATGAACGATGTGGATTTTCCGGTGGCCGATGTGCTCGAAGGCATTGAGGCAGCGCGTGCCGCAGGGCTGGGTCCTATCAAGATCAACATGGTTGTCAAGCGCAGCACCAATACGCATGAGATTCTGCCGATGGCGCGCCGCTTCAGGGGCACTGGCATGGTGCTGCGCTTCATCGAATACATGGATGTGGGGAACACCAACGGCTGGCGCATGAACGAAGTGATGCCATCGAGTGAAGTGATCAAGTTGATTCAAACCGAGATGCCTCTGGTAGCGCTGGAACCTTCAAGTTCGGGCGAGACTGCGCAGCGCTGGGCCTATGCAGATGCCTCGGGCCGGCCCGATCCGGCACTAGGGGAAATCGGCGTCATCAGCAGCGTGACCCAGGCATTTTGCGGGGATTGCAATCGCGCCCGCCTGTCCACCGAGGGCAAACTCTTCCTGTGCCTGTTTGCCTTTGGTGGGCACGACCTGCGCACCCTCATCCGCAGTGGCGGTACGGACGCCGAACTGGCAGGGGCCATCGCAAAAATCTGGCAAGCGCGCAGCGACAACTATTCTGAAGTCCGCGGCGCGCTGCCGGCCGACAACGGCCCCGTGGTTCGTCGCGTTGAAATGAGCTACATCGGTGGATGAGAATGGCCCCCACGCTCTTCGCTTCGCGTAATTCGCCGCCACCCGAACAAATCACCGCGCTGATTCTGGCCGGCGGGCGCGGTTCACGTATGGGTGGGGCGGACAAGGGGCTGCAGACCTTCAACGGCCTGCCGCTGGCACTGCATACCTTGACGCGTTTGCAAATGAGCGGTGCGGTTGCACGGATCATGATCAATGCCAACCGCAATCTGGCGGCGTATGAATCTTTTGGTGTTCCTGTCTGGCCCGATGTGCTGGACGACTACGCCGGACCGTTGGCCGGCTTCCTGACCGGACTGGAACGCTGCGAAACACCCTTTATGGTGACGGTGCCCTGCGACACGCCTTTGCTGCCACTCGATCTGGTGCCCCGACTGGCGCAGGCACTGCTGGCGCAGGAGGCCGACATTGCCATGGTCAGCGCACCTGAAATGGACAGTCAGGGCCAGCGCAGAATTTACAGCCAACCGGTGTTTTGCCTGCTGCGCGTCAGCCTGCTGCAAAGCTTGCAAGAATTCACCCATGCGGGCGGTCGCAAGATTGGAGCCTGGACGGCACTGCACAAGACGGTGCTGGTGCCATTTGACCTGCCCACAGACGATGCCCGCGCTTTCTGCAATGCCAACTCCCTATCCGAGTTGCGTGAACTGGAAAGGTCTGTTGAATGAGAACCCTCTCCGCCATCGCTGCCAGACTGCAAGGCTATGACCCACAAGCCATGCGCGCCGACCGCGTAGGGGAATTCCTCGCACAGTTGGTGGAACCGGTACTTCAACAGGAGTCTGTCAGTGTTTTTCAGGCACTCGGACGCGTATTGGGTGCCGACGTGATCTCACCCATCAGTGTGCCGCCGCATGACAACTCGGCCATGGATGGCTATGCCTTCGATGGTCGGCAACTGCAAGGCCCCGGTACAGAAACCGGGCCACTGGTATTGCAGGTCGTCGGCACGGCACTGGCCGGCAAAGCCTGGCAGGGCAGCGTCGGGCCCGGCCAATGCCTGAAGATCATGACTGGCGCGGTGCTGCCGCAGAACCTCGATACTGTGGTACCGCAGGAATTCGTGAGCGAAATCGGCAATACCATCTCTTTTTTGCCCGATCTGCTGCAGGCCGGCGACAATCGCCGCAGACTCGGCGAGGACCTGATGCAAGGCCAGCCTGCCCTCAGGCAAGGTACTCTGCTGACACCGGCAGCACTGGGATTGCTGGCCAGTCTGGGCATGGAAAAGGTCAAGGTGGTACGCAAATTGCGCGTCGCCTATTTTTCTACAGGTGACGAAATTCTCAGCTTGGGTGAAGCACCCCGTGAAGGAGCGGTCTATGACAGCAATCGCTACACCGTCTTCGGCCTGCTGACACGGCTGGGATGCGAGGTCATTGATCTGGGTGTAGTGCATGATGATCAGGCACAACTCGAAGCCGCCTTCCAGAGCGCTGCGTCGCAAGCCGATGCCATCATTACCAGTGGCGGTGTGAGTGTCGGAGAAGCCGACTACACCAAGCTCATGATGAAGAAACTGGGTGACGTAGCTTTCTGGAAAATCGCCATGCGGCCGGGACGCCCGATGGCGGTGGGTCGAATCGGCAGCGCTGTCCTGTTTGGTCTGCCAGGCAATCCGGTCGCAGTGATGGTGACTTTTATTGCCTTTGTGCGCCCGGCCCTGCTCAGAATGATGGGTAGCACGCAAGCTGCAGCGCCGCTGCTGAAGGCGCGCAGTCTGGCGGCTCTGCGGAAAAAGCCCGGACGCACCGAATTCCAGCGCGGTATCGTCAGTCAAGACAGCGACGGAACGCTGCAGGTCAGCGCGATCGGCAACCAGGGCTCAGGCGTGCTCAGCTCCATGGTGCAAGCCAACGGTCTTATTGTGCTGCACCATAACCAGAGCCATGTTGGCGCTGGCGATGAAGTCGATGTGATGATGTTCGACGGTGTGATTTGAGCTTGGAACTTGTCTGTCTGCTTGGTAATTGCCCTATAAGTAGCGTTCCAAATACTCCTCTATACTTGCGTCACTATT
>CAZZLB010000226.1:0-2167 GCA_964654655.1 uncultured Rhodoferax sp.
CGGGTGTCTTTACCGGTACGTTGCGCAAGATCGCTGGCCACATGCTCTCCCATGCCTCCGAGGCGCTCAGCATGCCCGATCTCGGCCGCTGCCATCACGGCGCGCTGCCCATGGTGCGGCCGTGCGCCTTCCGCCACCACCACCAGTGAATACTTGTGCCCTTGCGCCTCACGCTCCTGAACCTTCCTGGCAACCATGTCCAGATCAAAGGGGATTTCTGGAAGCAAAATGGCATGCGCTTCGCCAGCGATGCCGGCATGCAGCGCAATCCAGCCAGCGTAACGCCCCATCACCTCCACTACCATCACGCGGTGATGACTCTCGGCGGTGCTGTGCAGACGGTCCAGGCATTCCGTGGCAAACGAGACAGCCGTGTCAAAGCCGAACGTGGTGAAAGTCTTGTCGAGGTCGTTGTCTATGGTCTTTGGCACACCGACCACCCGCAGGCCCTTGCGATGCAACTCATTGGCGATAGTCAACGAGCCGTCACCGCCGGTCGCCACAAGCGCGTCAATACGCTCCCGCTCGAAGTAGTCCAGAATTTCCGAGGAGCGATCCGTGTCAATCAGCGTGCCGTCCGGCCCGGGTAAAGGAAAGTGAAAGGGGTCACCCTTGTTGGTGCTTCCCAGAATCGTGCCGCCAAGATGAGCAATGCTGAGAACCAGCTCACGCGTCAGTCGCATCACCCCACCCGTAGGGTAGCGCTCCGGCTGCAGGATGCCGTTGTAACCGTCACGAATACCAACGCATTCCCAGCCACGATTGGCCGCAGCCGTAACGGTGGCTCGAATCACTGCATTGAGGCCGGGCGCATCACCACCCCCGGTACAGATGGCGATACGTTGAATAGATTGAGGCATTCAGAACTCCTTTGGCAGGATGATGATCAAAGAATAAGGCTTTTGCAAAGTCGATTCGCATCGAAGTCGGTATCCGCCCTCAGGCAGCGAGCAACTGACCGGCAAAGGTCTTGATGCCGCGCAGCATCATTTCAATCGACACCGCCACCAGCACCAGACCCATCAGGCGCTCCAGCGCCACCACAAAGCGGTCGCCGGCGATGCGCTGGATGCGCTCTGCCAACACCAGCACCACGGCGCTGACGACCATCGTGACACAAAGCGCAGCAATCCACTCCAGCCGCCGCTCCGGCGCTTGAGAGACCAACAAAAGGACCGTAGCCAGCGCGGAAGGGCCCGCAATGGCCGGAATGGCAAGCGGAACAATCAGGGGCTCGCCCGGCATCTCTGTGGATTCGGACTTGAGTGGCGGAAAGATCATGCGCAACGCGATCAAAAACAGAATCACGCCACCGCCAATCTGCAACGACAGCTCACTCAGATTCATGACCCGCAAAAAGCCATCACCGACAAACATGAAGGTCAGCAGCAGAACAAAGGCAATCAACACCTCGCGCAGGATGACCCACGGTCGACGCTGGACCGCCACACTCTTCAGCGCGTTGGCAAAAATCGGGATATTGCCAACCGGATCGGTAATCAGAATCAGCAGGATGGTGGCCGAAGCAAAGGTGTAATTCATAAGCGCAGGATAGCAGGCCGGCGCAGTGTCAGCGCTCCAGCTTCTCCTGACAGGCAATACACCGCGCCGCCTGCGGTGCGGCATGCAGCCGGGCCAAGGGGATGTCTTCTCCGCAATCGAGGCACTGGCCATAGCTGCCGACCCTGATGCGCTCAAGCGCCGCGTCAATCAATCTGATCTCGGCCGATTCATGATCATCCAGCGCAAACTCCAGATCGCGCGCGCTGTTCACCTGGGCATCCGAATCCTCGACGCGGCTGAAGTGTTCAGCCGACGCTTCAGCTCGACCCACGGCGCCACCACGCAGCGTCGCCAGTTGCTCCTGCAGACTGGCGCGTTGCGCCAGCAACTGCTTCTGAAACGGGCCTGTATTTCTTGTGCTCATGAGGAATTTCTCCAATCACTGAACTTTCAGCATGCGCCGCTGCAAGTCTCGCGTGTTTGATAAAAGTCAATCAGTAACTCGTTAGCGGCATGATCGGTCATAATGCGCGACCTGGAAACCACCGCGCCACTTACACAAGCCCGAGGACAAGATCCAACTGGTAGCAAACACATGAAGCTGAAATCCCTCACCCTCATCGCTGCACTGGCCTGCAGCACGGCCTACGCCCAGAACATCGAC
>CAZZLB010000226.1:2267-5437 GCA_964654655.1 uncultured Rhodoferax sp.
CCTCACCCTCATCGCTGCACTGGCCTGCAGCACGGCCTACGCCCAGAACATCGACATCAAGGACGCCTGGATCCGCACTTCGGTGCCGGGCCAGAAGGCCACTGGCGCCTTCATGAAGATCACTGCCAAAGACGGCGTCAAACTGGTTGGCGCCTCATCGCCTGCCGCTGGCGTCTCGGAAGTCCATGAAATGAAGATGGAAGGTGATGTGATGAAGATGCGCGCCATCCCCGGCGGCCTCGACATTGCCGCTGGCAAAACGGTGGAACTCAAACCCGGTGGTTACCACGTCATGCTGATGGACCTGAAGGCAACCCTGCAGAAGGACAGCACAGTTCCGCTGACCCTGGTGTTCAAGGACGCCAAGGGTGCCGAGAGCAAAGTCGAACTCAAGGTCCCGGTGACGACCAACGCGCCAGGCATGACGGGCGCAAAGTCCGCTGACATGCCGCCGATGGACCACAGCAAGCACAAGCCCTGAGCCGCCTTTGCACAGACAGGCTTGACGCCAGTTACTTCACCGCAACAGCATCGGTGATGCGGTAGTACAGCCCGTACGGGTCGTCCTTGAGGACGGCAAAGCGGCCCTGTACGACCACGACATCGAGCGAGTATTTCACTGGTGTTCTGGTCTTGACTTCGACCATGCTCTCCGGGCCACCCGGCACACAGAAAGAGCATGTCATCGGCACGGAGGTCAGCAGAAAATGGGACTGCTTCTCGCCCGGCTCCAGGGGCATCATGAAGCCCTGGATGCGCTGCATTCTGTCGCCCAGCGCCTGCACATTGGGCGGAAAATCGGGCAGCAATCGGTTCTTGACGGTCTGTGTCTTCACATCCGTCAACACCGACCAGGCCAGCACATCGGCGCGCTCGACCAGCGGCGCAAACGGACTGTTCGGGCTGTGCACACCGGGGCCTGATCCACCCACCGGAAGCGGCGAGCTGAGCTGAGCCAGCGCACCGAGGGGCAACAGACAAGCCAACGCCAGACCTGCAAGAGACCAAGTTTTCTTATTCATGAATTCATCGTCCTTGAAGAAGTTCCAACACACTGACCCGGTAAGCACCCAGTGCCGGCAACAGCGCTGCCAGCATGGACACCGCCAGTGCAATTGCCGGCACCAGCGACAACGCTTTCGGCCAGACCATGCCGCCGATCAGAAGTGAATTATCCAGTCGCAGCAGCCAGCCCAGCGCATTGGCCATACCCTGCCCGGCCAGCAAGCCCAGCGCAGCGGCCAGCAACCCCAGCCAGAGGGCTTCCAGCAGCAACAGGGACGCCAGCTTGATCGGTGGCGCCCCCAGCATGCGCAGCAGCGCCAGATCGCCCCGGCGCTCACGCACTGCGCTCCACAGCGCGATGAAGACGCTCAGGCCAGCCGTGAGCAGCAGGACACCGGCAAAAGCGCGCAGCACGTCGGTACCCAGCCCGAGCATGCTCAGAAGTCGCGTGATCTCGATCGCAGGTGCAGCAGCCTGCATCCCGGTGCTGCCATTGACGTAGCGCGGCAGGCTCATGGCTGCCAGCGGTGTCTTGTAGCGCAGCAGCGCCAGCGTGACTTCGCGCTGTTCCAGCAGATGTTCCTTGGTCTCCTCTTCGGCCTTGCCGTGCACTTCGTGCACCTGCCAGACCGATGCGCTGTCGGTCAGGATCAGGCGATCGAGCACGCTGCCGCTCGTCGCCAGGACGCCAACCACGGTATAGAAGTTCTCGCCGTGCGCGTGACCGCCCGCTGCCAGACCATGCGAGCCAACGAAGGTCTGCCCCACCGTCATACCCAAGTTGCGAGCGCTGACGGCACCGAGCACCACCTGCATGGGCTGCGTCCAGAGCTTGCCCTGCGCCAGTTGCGCCCGGTAGTGCGCGATGTAGTCGTGCGAACTGCCGACAATGCGAAACCCCTGAAAGCTGTCGCCCAGACTCAGTGGAATCACTTGTGCCACCAACGGATGTTTCTCCAGTTCCAGCACCGCTTTGAGTGGCACATTGCCGGTTGGTGCGTCGATGTGGAACACGCCGGACAGAATCAGTTGCATCGGACTGCCCTTGGCCCCGACCACCAGGTCGATGCCCTGCAAGTCACGCTCGAAAGCTTTGTCGAGCTGGTTTGAGACCAGGATCAGGAAGGTGATGGACGCCAGGCCGAGACTCAGCAAGAGCAGGTTCAGCGCCGCGGCCAGCGGGCGCGACCAGAGGTAAGTCCAGGCCAGTGCCAACGTCTTCATGGCTGGTCACGCGAGAGTTGCAGACGTTGCAAGCTGTTGGGTTCCACTGCATCAGCTTCCAGCAGCGCCGCCACCCTGGCATCGTGCGTGGCAATCACCAGCGTGGCCGATTGCGCGCGCGCCGTCGTCAGCAGCAAGGCCACCGCACCGGCTGCGGCGGTGTCATCCAGACTCGCGCTGGGTTCGTCGGCCAGAAGGACTTTGGGCTGTTGCAAAACCGCCCGCGCCAAGGCCACGCGCTGCGCCTGACCGCCGGAGAGTTGAACTGGCTTGCGATCGGCAAGCTCTTGCACGCCCAGCGCCGCCAAAGCTGCGTCAATCGCATCCTGATCTTCAGCCAAGCCGGCGGCCCACTGCGCGAGCGCCAGGTTTTGCCGCACCGTCAATGCCGCGCTCAAATGCAATTTCTGCGGCAGAAAGCCGATGGTGCTGGCGCGCCATGCGTCCGTCACGACCGAATCAAGATCGTTCAGCGCCTGCCCGGCGACCGTCAACTGGCCCGAAGTCGGCCTCACCAGACCGGCGACCAGCGCCAGCCAGGTCGACTTGCCGCAGCCCGAAGGACCGCTGAGCAGCAGCGTCGCACCTTGAGGCACATCGACATCCGGGAAACGCAAACCTGCGCCACCAGCGTACTGGTAGCTCAGGCCCTGGGTACAAATCATGGCGCATTATTACCCGCACAATGTAGGGTAAGCTGTCACCCATTGAACGCTGAAAGTTCCCGTCAACCCCTTTGGAGATGCCATGAGTGATTCACAAAATTCCGGTTTCGGCAAATTCGTCCCCGGTTTTGATTTTCTCCAGAACCTGGCCAAAGGGGCAACGCAAAACATCCCTCAAATGCCCAACCTGGCCAACTGGATTGCACCCACGCTCAATGTGGAGGAACTGGAAAAGCGCATCGAAGAACTCAAGACCGTGCACTTCTGGCTGGAGCA
>CAZZLB010000227.1:0-5427 GCA_964654655.1 uncultured Rhodoferax sp.
AGGCCATGGTGCCTGGCATTTCGTTCGCGTGAATTGCCGCCTGGATGTAAAGCTTAGGCCGCGCGCCCTTGCGGCCGAATCGCAAGCATTGGATGCTACGGCTCGTACCCGGGGTCATGGTTGGCAGCGAGATGGCAAATCGTTGAACGCTCATTTAAAACTCCTCAAACACAAAAGAGATGCATGAAGCCCGGGCAAGGATTTCAGGCTTTTATCGGGATAATGAGTATGACGCAAGGCCCTAGACCCAATTCTTGTGGGCTTAAGTTGCAGCAAGCTAAATTTCCGTTTACGCTGCCGCAAAAAGGAAGGCTTGTTTCAATCAAACTAAAACCCTTGGGGTAAAAATCGGGAGATCATGATGCAATTGCGTGAGATCGAAAACGGCCTACGCCGAGAGATTGAAGCCGTCAAATCCGGAAAGCTTAGTAAGCGAGACTTCATCCACAACATGGTGCTTGCCGGTCTCACAGCCCCGATGGCTGCACAGTTGCTCATGCACGCTGGTGTGGCCCATGCTCAACAATACAAATCGGCGTACAAGCCGACCAAGCGTGGCGGCGGTGGCCCACTGCGGGTTTTATGGTGGCAGGGACCAACGCTACTCAATCCACACTTTGCAACCGGAACTAAAGATCAAGAAGGCTCCCGGATTTTTTATGAGCCGCTAGCTGCTTGGGATACAGACGGCAATTTGGTACCGATCCTTGCTGCCGAAGTGCCCTCAGTCGCTAATAAGACGGTCGCTCCCGATGGCAAATGGGTGATCTGGAAGTTAAAACAAGGCGTGAAATGGCACGATGGCAAGCCCTTTACGGCGGACGATGTCGTTTTCACTGCCGCCTTTGCAGCAGACCCTGCTTCTGCTGCTGTGACCGTTGCCACCTATAAAGACGTGAAAGTCACCAAGATCGACACCTACACCGTAAGGGTAGAAAACTCGCGTGCAAGTCCCTTCTGGGCCGACCCGCTAGTTGGCACCGCTGGGATGATCATCCCCAAGCATTTGTTTGAGGCTTACATTGGTGCGAAGTCTCGCGAAGCCCCAACCAATCTCAAACCGGTGGGTACAGGGCCCTATAAGTTCATCGACTTTAAACCGGGCGATATGGTTCGTGGAGCGATCAACACCGACTACCATGAGCCCAACCGACCCTTCTTCGATAGTATCGAGATGAAAGGCGGTGGCGATGCGGTGTCGGCTGCACGTGCGGTACTGCAAACAGGCGAGTTTGATTACGCCTGGAATCTTCAAGTCGAAGACGAAGTCCTCAAACGGGCCGATGCTGCGATGTACGAGGCTAAAGACGCCGGACGCAATTTGGTCCGTTTCTATGAGGATGAAAATTGCGATGGTGCCCGAGACCAGACTTGAACTGGTACGCCCCAATTACGGAAGCGGCGGATTTTAAGTCCGATGTGTCTACCAATTTCACCACTCGGGCACAGACCGGCTTGACTGGAGGCGCGACCCAGAGTCGAACTGGGCTCCACGGATTTGCAATCCGTTGCATAACCGATTTGCTATCGCGCCATTGTTCTGACAAAAAAGGGAAGCCTCAGCTTCCCTTTTCGGAATTTGGAGCGGGAAAAGAGTCTCGAACTCTCGACCTCAACCTTGGCAAGGTTGCGCTCTACCAACTGAGCTATTCCCGCGTTGCAAGCCGCAGATTATAGCGCAAGTTTTTCGTCGCCATCTGTCGGCCCATGAAAAATTGCAGCGCCAGCCCTGGCCTAGTGCTTGACCGACCCAAGCTGTGCCGCGGTCGCCGCGGCGGCATCGGCTGGCGCAACAGCCACGACCGGATCTTCGTCCGGTAACGGGCTCGGCATGCGCTCCAGGGCAATCTCCAGCACCTTGTCAATCCAGCGCACCGGAACGATTTCCAGGCCGTTCTTGACGTTCTCAGGAATGTCCTGCAAATCCTTGGCATTTTCTTCGGGTATCAACACTGTCTTGATACCGCCACGCAAGGCAGCCAGCAGCTTCTCTTTCAGACCGCCGATTTCCGTCACCTCACCGCGCAGGGTGATTTCGCCAGTCATCGCGACGTCGGCGCGCACGGGAATGCCGGTCATGGCAGAAACAAAGGCCGTCGTCATGGCCGCTCCGGCACTCGGCCCATCTTTGGGCGTCGCGCCATCAGGCACATGGATGTGAATGTCCTTCTTTTCGAAAAACTCATCCTTGATACCCAGGCGGCGCGAACGGCTGCGCACCACGGTGCGCGCTGCTTCGACCGATTCCTTCATCACATCACCCAATGATCCGGTGCGGGTGATCACGCCTTTGCCCGGCATCATGGCAGCCTCAATGGTCAACAGATCGCCACCCACCTCGGTCCACGCCAGACCCACAACCTGCCCGACCTGATTGAGCTTTTCGGCACGCCCATAGGAGTATTTGCGCACGCCCAGGAAATCATGGAGATTGTCGGTGTTGACCTTGACCTGTGACACCATCTTCTTCAGTTGCAGACCCTTCACCACCTTGCGGCAGATCTTGGACAACTCGCGCTCCAGTGAACGTACGCCCGCCTCACGCGTGTAGTAGCGAACAATGTCACGCACGGCTTCTTCGGCAATTTGCAACTCTTCTGCCTTGACGCCGTTGTTGCTTAGTTGTTTGGGCAGCAGGAACTTGGTCGCAATATTGACTTTCTCGTCTTCGGTATAACCGGACAAGCGGATCACTTCCATCCGGTCCAGCAATGCCGGCGGGATGTTCATGGAATTCGAGGTCGCGACAAACATGACGTCACTCAGGTCGAAGTCCACCTCGACGTAATGGTCGCCAAACTTGTGGTTTTGCTCCGGATCCAGCACCTCGAGCAGCGCGCTCGACGGATCGCCCCGGAAGTCGGTCCCCAGTTTGTCAATTTCATCGAGCAGGAACAGAGGATTGCGGGTACCGATCTTGGACAGGCTTTGCAGTACCTTGCCCGGCATGGCCCCAATATAGGTACGCCGATGCCCGCGAATCTCGGCCTCGTCACGCATGCCACCCAGTGCCATGCGCACATACTTGCGCCCAGTCGCCTTCGCAACGGACTGTCCGAGTGATGTCTTGCCAACGCCGGGTGGTCCGACCAGACACAAGATCGGCGCCTTGACTTTTTCCACGCGCTGCTGGACCGCGAGGTATTCAAGAATCCGGTCCTTGACCTTGTCCAGACCGTAGTGGTCTTCATTAAGGACTTTTTCCGCGTTCGCCAGATCGTGCTTGATCTTGGTCTTGCCGGCCCAGGGCAAACCGGTCAGCACGTCAATGTAATTGCGCACCACGGTGGCTTCCGCCGACATCGGCGACATCAGCTTGAGCTTCTTGAGTTCGCCCTCGGCCTTCTTCAGCGCCTCCTTGGGCATCTTGGCAGCCTTGATCTTCTTCTCGATCTCGTCAATGTCGGCGCCGTCCTCACCCTCACCCAATTCCTTCTGGATCGCCTTGACCTGCTCATTCAGATAAAAGTCGCGCTGGTTCTTTTCCATCTGTCGCTTCACGCGGCCACGGATCTTCTTGTCCACATTCAGAATGTCGACTTCTCGCTCAATCTGCTCAAACAGATTTTCAAGCCTGTCCTTGATGCCTGAGAGATCCAGCACGGCCTGTTTGCTCTCGAGCTTCAATGGCAAATGCGCTGCGATGGTGTCAGCCAGGCGGCCCGGATCATCGATGCTCGATATGGAAGTGAGAATCTCTGGCGGTATTTTCTTGTTGAGTTTGACGTACTGTTCAAATTGCTGCATCACCGCCCGTCGCAGAGCCTCTATTTCGCTGGCTTTAGCCCGGGACTTGGTCTCAGGTTCAAAGATCTCCTGGACTGGTGTGACGTTGGCGACAAAGTGCAACTCGCCATCTTCAATCCGGTTCACCTTTGCGCGCTGCTGACCCTCCACCAGCACTTTGACGGTGCCATCGGGCAGTTTGAGCATTTGCAGAATGGTCGAGATGCAACCGACCTCAAACATGTCAGTCACCAGAGGATCGTCCTTGGCAGCCGCTTTTTGCGCCACCAGCATGATGCGCCGCTCGCTCTCCATGGCAGCTTCCAGCGCCTTGATACTTTTCGGTCTCCCGACGAAAAGCGGGATCACCATATGCGGGAAGATCACCACGTCGCGCAAAGGCAACAGTGGCAAATCGAGAGCTTCGGCAGGTAATTGGGTATGGCCAGACATAGAGGAAACCTTTTCGTTACCTTTTGAATATGGATCAGCCAGGCAGCTTTTCAAGCCACCCGCGTCAAATCAGGCTTTGCGCGCCGCCTCGCGGTACACCAGCAGCGGTGGCTTGTTCTCTTCAATGGTTGATTCGTCGACCACCACCCTGTCAACATTGGCGGCATTCGGCAACTCGTACATGGTGTCTATCAGCGCCTGTTCGAGAATCGAGCGCAAACCACGCGCACCTGTCTTGCGGGCCAGTGCCTTCTTGGCGATAGCCTGCAGCGCCGACGGGCGGATCTCCAGATCAACCCCCTCCATCGACAGTAACTTGCTGTATTGCTTGACCAGCGCGTTTTTTGGCTCGGTCAGGATCTGTATCAGTGCCTCTTCAGTCAACTCGGCCAGTGTTGCCACCACGGGCATGCGGCCGACCAATTCCGGGATCAGGCCATACTTGATCAGATCCTCAGGCTCAACGTCCTTGAAAACCTGTGTCAGACTGCGCTGCGCCTTGCTCTTCACGGTAGCAGCAAAGCCCATGCCGGACGACTGCGTGCGCTTGTCAATCACTTTTTCCAGACCAAAAAAGGCGCCGCCGCATATGAAGAGAATGTTGGTTGTATCGATTTGAACGAAATCCTGATTCGGGTGCTTGCGTCCGCCTTGCGGAGGCACGCTGGCCATGGTTCCTTCGATCAACTTGAGCAGGGCCTGTTGCACCCCTTCGCCCGAAACGTCACGCGTGATCGAAGGGTTGTCGGACTTGCGTGAAATCTTGTCGATTTCATCGATGTAGACAATGCCTCGCTGCGCCCGTTCAACATCGTAGTTGCAACTCTGAAGCAGTTTCAGCACGATGTTCTCAACATCTTCACCCACATAACCTGCCTCGGTCAATGTGGTGGCATCGGCCATAACAAAGGGCACATCAAGCATGCGTGCCAGCGTCTGGGCCAGCAGCGTCTTGCCGGAGCCGGTAGGCCCTATCAACAATATATTGCTCTTGGCCAGTTCAACGTCGTCTTTCTTGGCCTTTTCCTTGTGCCGCAAGCGCTTGTAATGGTTGTAAACAGCCACGGCCAGGGTTCGCTTGGCTGGTTCCTGACCAATGACGTAATTGTCCAGATTGGCTTTGATCTCGGATGGTGTAGGCAATTCCGCTGCAGCGTTTCGCGCCGGCGTCGGGCCCGGCAATTCATCACGAATGATTTCATTGCACAGTTCAATGCACTCGTCGCAGACAAAAACCGAGGGCCCGGC
>CAZZLB010000228.1:0-5393 GCA_964654655.1 uncultured Rhodoferax sp.
GAGCGTCGACGCGTCGTGAAGTTGAACTGATTGGTGCGCTGCGTGAGTTGCGATAGACGCGGCCATTCGTCGTCAGCGGGCTTCTGAATGTCTACTTGCAGGTTCAAGGCGGCCATGAATTCCCCAATGTCGGCAACACTCGACTCGAGCGAGCGCCGGGCGGCGTTTTCGCGGTACATCCGGGTCCGCTGCGTGTCCTCCGCAGTGACCGCCGGTTTGTCGAAATTCCAGATGCGAGGCAGCCATTCCACCATGGCTTCTTCCGCCGGAACCTGCAATGTCACGACCTGTGGCAACTCGGCGCGCATCTGGGCGCACTCCATGGGATTGTCGTCAAGAAACACAAATGCATCGAGCCCCAGGTTCAACTCCTCGGCCAGCGAGCGCAGATTGACCGCCTTGGGTAACCAGTTGACACGGTGAGCCACGACATCACTCATGCGCAGCAGCATGTCCGACCGTTGCTCGAACACGGCCAGCACGTCGGACTCGGAATTCTTGCTGGCCAGACAGATCAATGCGCCCTTGCGCTGCTGTGCCAGCGCAAAGGCCTGCAATGCCAGGAACGACTCACTGAGGGCAATCCCCTCGACGCCGTCCTCGCCCACCACACCGCGCCAGATGGTGTTGTCGCAATCAAGCACCAGTACCTTCGCCGCCGGAACCCGCAAGGCGTGAATACGGCGCGCCAATGCCAGCGCCAATGCGGCGAAGTGTGTATCTGAAAACGGTATGTGGGCCAGATCATCGCGCCTTTCATCAAAGCGCTCACCGCTGGCGACACCGTCAATCTCGCCTGCGCTCAGTAGCTGGATGCCTGTCTGACTGGCGACGCGCGCCAGCAGCAGGCCCGAAGCTGCCTCAATGGCTGCCGCAACAGGTTCCGGCACGCGCTGCGAGGGCGACAGCAGACTCAGCAGAACATTGCCCTTGCCAGCCACAACAAAGCGCTCCAGTGCAGCACCGAGTTCGTCAGCCATCCTTGATACGACCTCGCAAGCGACATCGGTGTCAGCTTGGTCGCGCACAAAGTCTTCCAGACGGATCAGGGCAAGGTTGACCCCTTTGTGGTTGCGCTCGAACTCGCTTCCAGGCGTCAGCAACTGCTGGAACACCTGGTGGTAAGGCGCGAACTGAATGCCCATGTCCAGACCTGCCTCAGCCAGCAGATAAGCAAGGGGTGCTGCCAAAGGCTCGGCAACAAAGGTGGAACTGATGACGATCACTGCGTATTTTCCTGCAACGGTGAAGCACACAATGGCACAACCATGGTCGTGCAACTTGTGCCTGGCTTCTGATTAACGCCCGGGATCGTAGGTGATGGATGGTGGCAAAACATCGCAGAAGTGTGAACTTTGCGAGAACTCCTTTTTTTGCAGACACCACGCGCGAATTGCTTCGTAGAATCGGCGCCACCTTTCCGACAATGCCATGCCGCTCCCGATCCGTTACCTGCTCGTCCTCATTGCAATACTGTTCCTGCCTTCGTGCGGCGGCGCTGCGGCGCCGCTCACTACGCAAAGTCCGGCACCCGTACAAAGTGCGGTCAACGCCACCCACCTGGGCGCCAACCTGCAGCCGATCAGGGATTGGTCTTTCACTCCGGTCTTTGTAGACCTGATGCATCAGGCTCGCAAGTTCGGATCACCCGTCGCACCTTGGGATGAATCGGCGCAACTTGGCAATGACGGTTGGCCAGTTGGCGATTTTGGCGTGGTACTGATGACAGGTGCCAGCAAGTATTCAGGCAACGCGGGAACTTACCGCCTGGCCTTCCGTGGCCGCGCCAAAGTCAGTGGTGTCGCCACGAGCGCCAAGGTGATCAACATGTCGTATGACGCCGCCCGGGACCACAGCAGCGCGGATGTGATCCTGTCGGCCAATGAAGATCAGCTGATGCTTTCCTTTACCGGCACCGGAGCCGGCATAAAGGATGTAACACTGATTCGACCCGGCTACGACTCGATCAATCCGCCATTGTTTACCCAAACCTTCCTGGCTCACATTGCAAGATTCAAGACCCTTCGCTTCATGGATTGGCTGCGAACAAACAACAACCCGGTCACGTCCTGGGCCACGCGCGCCGAGCCCACAACAACCCACTATGCTTCAGTCGCCGGGGTGCCGTGGGAGCACATCATTGCCCTGGCAAACCAGGCACAGAAAGACATCTGGATCAATCTACCGATCGGGGTCGATGACGACTATGTGCTACAGCTGGCCCGCTTGCTCAGGCGGACACTGAATGTTGACTCCAGGATCTACATTGAATACAGCAACGAAATCTGGAATGGTGGCTTCGAACAGTTCAACAGCAACCGTGCCCTGGCAATGGCCGAGGTGCAGTCCAACCCGGCTTCGCCCCTGATCTATGACGGCACGAAGAACCCGGACCGGATCGCGTTTCGCCGCATTGCCAAACGCCTCAAGGAGTTCAGCGATATTTTCCGGCGTGTCTATGGCGACGTCGCGATGTTCAGCACGATCCGCCCGGTACTGGGCTTCCAGGTGGTGCAATCCATCACTGCGCAATTGGGACTGGATTTCGTGGCAGACGTGTACGGCCCGCCGGGGCGATTCTTTTATGCCATCGCTGGAGCCCCTTACTTCGATTTGGGCGATCAACAGACCGTCGACGGGTTGAGCACCGAGCAGGTGCTCGCGGCTATGAGCAAATCGATACAACGACCCTCTATCGTCAGCGACCTGGAAGCTGATCTGGCACTGGCATCGTGGTATGGGCTCAGGTTTCTGGCCTACGAGGGTGGGCCTGCCACCTTCGGTCCGGGCAGCCTGCTTGCCAAGAAGGCGGCCAACCTCGATCCGCGCATGCTCGACTTGTGCATTGATTACCTGTCGCGCTGGTACCGTCAAGGTGGCGACATGATGATGTGGTTCATGGCTGGCGCCGGCGACTGGGACACCCGTTACGGCACTTGGGAATTGACGACCGACCTGGCACTGGCCGACACGCCCAAGATCAAGTGCATGGACGCCGTGATCGCCTCACCCGTGCCGACGCCGGTGGGTCGCAACTCAATCCCGGGGACCTTTGACGCACTGGCCTATGTCGGAAACCCGGCTCCCTATTCGGTCACTTCGCAGGATCGCATACGCTACCTGCATCCCGGCGCGTCCGTTGAATACCTGGTCCAGGCGCCAGCCAGCGCGAGCTATTCGCTGGTCATTCAAACCGAAGCCGGCGAGAGCGGCAACTCGATCGACCTGGCGGTCAATTCCACTGTGGTTGCACCCGCTTTTGAGCTGGCAAAAACCGGCTGGGGCAAGCCGGCCGGCAATCTGCCCATTGCCGTCAAACTCAGGCAGGGCTTCAATACCTTGCGCCTGACGACCCGGACCGAAAGCTCCGGCTTCATCATTTCCGGCCTGAGCTTGCGCTGAAAACCCATGACGGAAGTCTTCACCCCCATGCCAATGCCTCAGTCCAATCGACGTACCGACATTCAGGGCCTGCGCGCCGTCGCGGTTCTGCTGGTCATC
Source organism: uncultured Rhodoferax sp. (assembly GCA_964654655.1). Taxonomy (GTDB): domain Bacteria; phylum Pseudomonadota; class Gammaproteobacteria; order Burkholderiales; family Burkholderiaceae_C; genus Rhodoferax. Next base: position 3,502 of record CAZZLB010000228.1, read on the forward strand.
ATTTTTCACGCCGGCCTGCCCTTGCCGGGCGGATTCGCTGGCGTTGATGTGTTCTTTGTGATCTCCGGTTTCGTCATCACCAGCATGCTGCTGACCGAGCTTGAGAGCGGACAGGGCCTGAACCTGAAGAAGTTTTATCTTCGCCGCATTCGTCGCTTGCTACCGGCACTCGCCACGACTTCGATCAGTACTGCCGTCGTTGCCGTTTTTGCCAACCCGATCGGCACACAAGTCACAGCAGCCTTGACCGGCATCGCCACTTCACTGTTTGTTGCGAACGGCTATCTGTACCGCTCGGCGCCCGGCTATTTCGCGCCGGGGGCCGAGTTCAATCCGATGCTGCACACCTGGTCGCTGTCGGTGGAGGAACAGTTCTATTTCGTCTTTCCTCTGCTCCTGCTTCTTGGGTGGCGTCTGGCCGGGTCAAGGGCACAGTCCAGCACGAGTCGCAGGACTGCAGCGGTTTTGATCTTTGCCATGCTAGCCCTGTCGTTCTGGATTTCCTGCGAGATGTCTTACCGGCACGCCTTGCTTCCTGGCATCAGCGCGCCGGCGCAGTTTGCTTTCTACGCCTCACCGACCCGGGCCTGGGAATTTGCTGCTGGCGCGCTGTTCGCACTTGCTGGCGCCAGGCTCCAACGTTTGCCCGCTTCTGCAGCGCTGACCGCCGGTACAGTGGGGCTGGCCATGATGGTCTGGTCTGCCCTGGCCATTGACGCCCATATGCGCTTCCCCGGCTGGGTGGCATGGGTTCCCGTCGCTGCGACTCTGCTGCTGATCGTCGGTGGCGGCGCAAAAAGCAACTGGATCACCCGGCTCCTGTCAAGCCGGGCTGCGATCTGGATCGGCGACCGTTCTTACGGCTGGTACCTCTGGCATTGGCCTTTTGTCGTGTTTGCACGGGCACTGTTCCCCCATTCGGCGATTGCCATCGTGATGGCATCAGCGCTGTCGATTGTTCCAGCGTGGGCGTCGTACCGGTTCATCGAAACACCGATCCGCGCCACCAACAGACCTTCCACTCGATCGACACTGACGCTCGCCGCGATCTGCATCCTTGGACCGATCCTTGCATTTGGCGGCTTGTGGATGGCCAACCGGGCGATCGTCGGCTCCAGCGGTGCCATGCAAATCGCCGCTGCGTTGCAATTGCACATCGACGAGGTCCGCCGTTGCGAAGGGAGTCAGGCCATGGATCCTGATCGGCGACCTGACTGCCATTGGCCAGTTGCGCAGGCACGCGGCCGGGTGCTGCTGCTGGGCGATTCCAACGCCGGTCACTTCAGCGAGCCGGTGATCCAGGCCGCCCATGCTGCTGGTTACGACGTGAGTATTGCCACCCTGGCGGCCTGCCCCTTCGTTGACCTGCGAATTTACAGCAACGGTGTAGCCAATCAAGCCTGCGAGGCCTTCGTGGCCAGCGCGCTGGGCGAAATTGAAAAACGCCGCCCCGCGCTGATCATCCTGGCCACGGCAAGCGACGGCTACATCGAGGAGCCTTCCACCACGCTAGGTACGACGCCAGGCTCGGTACCGGTCTACAGTCCGGCAGACAAAGCCAGGGTATGGAGTGAAGGATTGTCCTCGACACTGGCACGCATGTCGGCATCGGCCCCGGTCTTAATGGTCCATCCCGTTCCACGTTTTCGTACCTGGACGCTGGACAGTTGCGCCGCCTACAAGGTCTGGCTGGATCCGGCTTCCTGCGCAGGTACAAGCAGCCGCCCGGAGGTGGATGCCTGGCGTCTGCGCGCGATCCGCAGCGAAGGGACCACAGCGGCGCTGAACCCACGAGTGGCGACGCTGGAGCTGGCCGACCTTCTGTGCCCCGAGTCCACTTGCCGTGTGCTCAAGGACGGGGTATGGATCTTCCGCGACGGAGCTCATCTCAG
>CAZZLB010000229.1:0-5379 GCA_964654655.1 uncultured Rhodoferax sp.
AAATTGGTAGACACATCGGACTTAAAATCCGCCGCTTCCGTAATTGGGGCGTACCGGTTCGATTCCGGTCTCGGGCACCAAGCGACTCGAAAGAAAATCCATCTCCCGGGCCCAACCTGAATAGCTGCGGTGATAGTCGGCAAATACCGGATTCTCAGCGGTTCTGGCAGCAAATTGCTCCAATACCGGGAGCTGTCGCCCGGCAATTTCTGTCGCGTCCAGGTGCTTTGTGGCAGTCAGAAAGGATGACAGACTGGTTACCAAGTTTCCCGCAGGGTTGGATGCCATTGACGCGAGACTGTCCAGGACCCACGGCGAGTACTTGAACATGTAGTTGGCGTACTGCTGCATCACCCATGCCTGCTCCAGCAGGGCATTGCGTTCAATATCGAAGTTTGTGCGATCAACAATGGTCCTGTTTCGGTAGACTACCGGAGCCGCCAGTGAGGTCTGGCACAACCAGGCCTTGCGCGGAGTCAGCATGTCGCGTTGATCCGATTCTTCGCGATACGGGTAGAAGGGCATGGTCATGCACCGACTGGGCTTGTTTTGATGTATCCCGCAACGGCCGTCATTGCTCAATTCAGGACAGGCAAATGTTGAAGGCATATAGGCCGTTGGCATGATGATCGCGGCCGTACGCTTGCGCGTCGGGAGTGTGAACCCCAGCTTGGTCGCCAATGAATAATTTCTGGCACCGAACGGCACTGTCGTCCACACCAGAGCCAAGGGAAAGCGGCCAGCATGAGCCACGGCATCATGGAGCGTCAATGGCAAGCAGCCGTAACAACATTTGCCGCAGGCCGTGCAGCTAAAGCGCAGTTCCACAGTCATCCTTCCGATTCCTGAGAAGTATCAGTTCCCGCAGCATTTCTTGTACTTCTTTCCGGAATGGCAAGGACACGGCTCATTGCGACCAGTCTTGATCACTTCTCGTGGTGGCGGTTTGGCGCTTACTTTGCCACAGACGTAAAGCCAGCGGGAATCATCCCGTCGAAAAGTGGCCAGCTCATGCTGGCCAAAGTCCTGTCCGCCGCGGCAGAATCTGATACTGAACTCGACTGTCCCCGTGTCACCGTTCTGGCTGCTGGACAAAACCTCCAGACCTTGCCATTGAACTTCTGATACTGCGCGCTCGGCCTCGGCGCGATTGAAGTCATTGCGGATTTCGGGGGCATTGGTGCGCTCCACGTGGTCGAGCTGGCCCAGCACAAATGCAGAGTAACGTGAACGCATCAAGACTTCTGGTGTCGATGCCAAGGTACCAGCCAGGATCGGGCCGCAGCACTCAGCCAGGTTGCGGCCGGATCCGCAAGGGCATGACTGCCCAATCACACCCGTATGCCTCGCGAACCAAGCAAATGCAGCCGTCGCATGACACCTTGCGCCAGAGCATTCAGGGGCAATACCTCGTCGGTCGCTCCTACGGCAATGGCTTCCTTGGGCATGCCAAAGACGACACAGCTGGCTTCGTCCTGCGCAAAGTTGTAGGCGCCAGCTTGCTTCATTGCAAGCATTCCCAACGCGCCGTCTTTGCCCATCCCTGTAAGAATCACGCCAATGGCGTTCTTGCCGGCAAATTCGGCGCAGGAACGGAACAACACATCGACTGAAGGCCTGTGGCGATTAACCAATTCGGCACCACTGAGTTGAGTCATGTAGTTGGCGCCGCTGCGTCGTAGCAGCAAATGCGAATGTCCTGGCGCGACATAGGCGTGCCCCGGGAGAACTCGCTCGGCGTCCTCAGCCTCCTTCACGCTGATGCGGCAAAGGCTGTCGAGGCGCGCCGCGAAGGACTTGGTGAAGGCCTCAGGCATATGTTGCGTGATCAGGATGCCTGGACAGTCGGGTGGCATGTCGATCAAAAAATCCTTGATTGCTTCGGTGCCGCCTGTGGAGGCCCCGACGATGATCAGCTTCTCTGTCGAAATGCTGCGATTGGCCAGTGCCGGTAACGACGGACCAGCTCTTGTCTGTCCGGCAGCGGCGCGGGTGCGCGGCTTGGAGATTGCAGCGGTGCGAATCTTGTGGGCGATTTCAGCTGCGTACTCCTGGATCCCGTGTGTAATGTCGATTTTTGGCTTTGACACGTAGTCGATCGCGCCGAGTTCCAGTGCTCGCAGCGTGGCATCCGACCCTCTCTCCGTCAACGACGATACCATGACCACCGGCATCGGACGCAAACGCATGAGTCGCTCGAGGAAGTCAAGTCCGTCCATTTTCGGCATTTCCACATCGAGTGTCAGAACATCCGGATTCAAAGAACGAATCATTTCGCGAGCAACCAGAGGGTCCGGTGCAGTACCGACTACCAGCATGTCTGGTTGGCTATTGATGATCTCGCTAAGCAACTTTCGGATCAGAGCGGAATCGTCAACAACAATAACGGTAATTTTCTTCATTTTGTGCCGCATTCATGAATGTGTTTGAAAAGCCGTGCGCCGGTGGCAGCACCACCACTTCTGCAGGGCGAAGATTACCCAAATAGTTCAACATCGCCTGTTACCTCCTCATTGACGAGTCGCGCTGCGTACTGCATCTCGCGTGCGTGAATCGTCTCGTTGTGGGTATTGCGAAGCTTCTTGACCAACACTTTGCCGCTTCTCGGAAAATAGTAAACTTTTCTCGGATAAACATCGCTGAGGTCTTGCGAAACAACATGGATTCTCTCCGCGTTGAGGAAGTTCAGTGCGAAATCCGCGTTGCGCTGTCCGACGTTCAGAGTGGTCATGCCGGGCAAGACACTGCCGCCTCCGAACACTTTTGCTTCAAACAAGGTCCGTCGTGCACCCAGAGAGATCAGACTGTTGATCAGCAGTTCCATGGCAAAGGCGCCGTAGCGTGCTGAAAGGCTGGCCGGATTGTCCTGATCCGAATGGGCATCCGGCAGCATGAAATGATTCATACCCCCAATTCCAGAAACCTTGTCGCGGATACAGGCGGTTACACAGGATCCGAGCACCGTCACGAGCACCATATCACGTACCGTAACGTAAAACTCTCCCGGCAGAATCTTAGCTGCATCGAGTTCAAAATGATTGTCATAGTAGAGATTGGGAGCGAGCACTGTTGAGCTCCGTCAGCTTCCTGCCGTATGGGGTCCGGCAACACGTTCGTATACCGTCTTGCCGCGCGGTCGGAACAAGTTTGCTGCATGATGAAAGCTCTCGGAATGACCGGCAAACAACAACCCATCCGCATGCAATAGCGGAACGAACTTCTGCAAGATACCGTATTGGGTCGGTTTGTCGAAATAGATCATCACGTTGCGACAAAAAATGGCGTGAAATGGTCCACGCACAGACCAGTTTGCATCCAGAAGATTGAGCGGTCGATATTCAATCAAAGCGCGCAGTTCTTCACGAACCCGGACCAGACCACTGTTCGCCCCTTTGCCACGCAGGAAAAAACGCCGAATACGCTCTTGTGACATCTTCTCAAGACGCTCGATGGGGTAGACGCCCTGGCGCGCCTTGATCAGCACGTTGGTGTCGATATCGGTGGCAAGAATTCTTACTGGTGGCTTGAGAGTGCCGAACGATTCCACTGCCGTGATCGCCATGGAGTACGGCTCCTCGCCAGTGGAAGCAGCGGAACACCACAAGGAAATCGGGCCATTCGACTTTTGGCGTTGCAGTAGTTCGGCCAGCACCGGAAAGTGATGCTCCTCACGAAAGAATGCCGTGAGATTGGTGGTCAGCGAGTTGGTGAAAGCTTCCCACTCCACAGCGTTGCCATCTTCAAGCAATGTCAGATATTCGCTGAAGTGTGACAGTCCCAGCGTACGCAAGCGTCGGCCAAGCCGGCTGTAAACCATCTCGTGCTTGCTCGGACTCAGCGAGATTCCGGCGCGCCCGTAGATCAGCTTTCGCACACGCTCGAAATCAGCCGATGTGAATGCGAATTCGCGTCCCTTTTCAATGGTTCGTTCGATCACTTGCTGAGTCTGCCTTTCCAATTGTCCAAGCGCCCGCTCCCAACAGGTCCGATACAAATGTAACGCAGACTTGGGTCAACCGGGCTTCATCCTGGGGCGGAATCGGTCCGGAGGGAACGCTCAACACCTGATTCTTTATCGGCATCGGTCTGTGATTCTTGACAGGGAACGACCGGATTTCAAATTTTGAAAAAAATATCCTCAAGTTCAGCGCGAGTCTGCCGATAGGGAAGCTGAACGCGCCGGCTCGGTTCGGTTTTTGTGGCAGGCGCGTTGATGCTCCAACTTGTAAAGGCACTTGAGACAAGACGAAATTTTGATCTATCTGCGCACTTGATGAGGGGCGATGCCTTCCTGATTTTTCGCTTGAAACATGCCGTTGTGAGCGGCTGAAATGATGGTGACTTGCGGACGGCGTATGACCTGACAGACCTTGCAGCAAGGGCGATCGCCCTTGTCTGGACGGGGTTCAGACGATTTTGTAGGACAAAGTCTTACAAAAGGTTACCGTTTGTGACGGCATAAAAACGGACAGATTCCAATTCATAGAAATGCTTCTCGCGTCCAGAATGCAAATGCGCGTTCAGGAAATGAATGCGAGAAGCAAAATCTATGGGGAATGAATGATGAACACGTTCGATATGCAGTCAGAAATCAAGGAATTGAATCTCACGTATTTGATGCTGGCACAGCACATGATCCGTGAAGACAAATACACAGCGGCGTATCGATTGGGAATCAATCAGCAGTCGTCGGACATTCTGGCCAATCTGACAGCAAGTCAGGTGGTAAAGCTTGCCAGCGCCAACGTGCTGCTGTGCCGCATGCGTTGTGACGACCGGTTTATTCTTGGTCTGCTGACAAGTCATGGTAAAGAGGGTGTGATGTCGCAATCGCACACAGCTATTCTGCTTGCCGGGCAGCCTGCAGAAACCCTGGCCTGAGACTGCCGGAGGCTCCATGCGAAACAAGAGCGTCGTGTCGGAAGGCAACGAAATCCAGGTTGCTGTTGAACTCATCACACTTGGGGCGCGCTTGCAAGTGCTGGAGAGTGTCACAGAATTGAGTCGTGAGCGTTTACTCAAGCTGTACAGGGAAATCAAGGGCGAGTCCCCGGCGAAGGGGATGCTGCCCTTTTCGGCTGACTGGTTCATGAGTTGGCAGCCGAATGTTCACTCCTCGATCTTTGTCAACATTCATCAATACCTGGCTGCGCATACGGACCTGTCGGGTGTGCAGTTGCTCATCAAGAGTTACAGGCTGTATCTTGAGCACGTGCAGACGAATGATATTGAACCCATCCTGACGGTGACGAGGGCATGGACCCTGTTGCGCTTCCTTGGGCCTTTGCTGGAAACGGTCGCCTGCAAACGATGCGGTGGAAATTTCCTGACCCATCGCTTTGACTTCAATCAAAATTACGTTTGTGGTCTGTGTCGCCC
>CAZZLB010000230.1:0-5374 GCA_964654655.1 uncultured Rhodoferax sp.
GCCTTACGACATCGTGCTGGAAATGGATGAGCTCAATGATGACTTCCCGAGTACCGATGTGGCGATGGTGATTGGTGCCAACGACATCGTCAATCCGGGCGCGCAGGATGATCCGAGCAGTCCGATTGCCGGTATGCCGGTGCTCGAAGTGTGGAAGTCGAAGACCTCCATCGTCATGAAGCGCAGCATGGCTTCAGGCTATGCCGGTGTTGACAACCCGTTGTTTTACAAGGAAAACAACAGGATGCTGTTTGGCGATGCCAAGAAGATGCTCGATGAGGTGCTGGTCGCGCTGAAAGGCTGATATTCTCTAGGGTAAGCCCGTCGCTGATGAGGCGGCGGGCTTTTTTCATTTGGAGACAAGCATGAAAGATCGAATTTGGCTCAGGAGTTATCCAGAGGGTGTGCCCGCCGACATCGATACATCCCGCTACACATCCCTGGTCGCCCTGATGGAAGAGAGTTTCCAGAAGCACGCCGGCAAGACGGCCTACAGCTTCATGGGCAAGGACGTGAGCTACGGCCAGACTGACAGTCTGAGTCAGGCGTTTGCCGTCTACCTGCAGGGCTTGGGGCTGGTCAAGGGGGACCGGGTTGCGATCATGATGCCCAATGTGCCGCAGTACCCGGTGGCGGTCGCTGCCATCCTGCGTGCCGGTTTTGTGGTGGTCAATGTCAATCCGCTGTACACGCCGCGCGAACTGGAGCACCAGCTCAAGGACTCCGGCTCCAAGGCTATCGTCATCATCGAAAACTTTGCCGCGACGCTTGAAAAATGCATTGCGGCAACGCCGGTCAAGCATGTTGTGTTGTGTGCCATGGGCGACCAGCTTGGGCTCTTGAAAGGTGCGCTGGTCAACTATGTGGTGCGCAATGTCAAGAAGATGGTGCCGCCCTACAGTCTGCCCGGCGCAGTTCGCTTCAATGCGGCAGTGGCAAAGGGCAGCAGCGGAACGCTCAAGCAGGTCACGATCAAGCCCGACGATGTCGCGGTGCTGCAGTACACCGGTGGCACGACCGGCGTTTCCAAAGGTGCGGTGCTCCTGCATCGCAACGTGATTGCCAACGTGCTGCAGTCCGAAGCCTGGAACGAGCCGGTCATGAAACAGGTGCCGGCCAGCGAGCAGCCAACTGGCGTCTGCGCCTTGCCGCTGTACCACATCTTTGCCTTTACGGTCGGCATGATGCTTTCGATGCGCACTGGCGGCAAGCTGATCCTGATTCCCAATCCGCGCGACATTCCGGCCGTTCTGAAAGAACTCTCCAAGCACGTCATTCACAGCTTTCCCGCCGTCAACACCTTGTTCAACGGCCTGGCCAATCATCCGGATTTCAATACCGTGGACTGGAGCCATCTGAAGGTCTCGGTCGGTGGCGGCACTGCGGTGCAAAGTTCGGTTGCCAAGATCTGGGTCGAGAAGACGGGTTGCCCGATTTGCGAAGGCTATGGACTGTCAGAGACATCGCCTTCGGCTAGTTGCAATCCGGTGACAGCCAAGGAATACACAGGCACCATTGGTGTGCCGTTGCCCGGAACCTACATGAAGCTGCTCGACGACGACGGCAAAGAGGTGGGTCCAGGCGAGTCCGGCGAAATTGCCATCAAGGGTCCACAGGTCATGGCGGGCTACTGGCAGCGCCCGGACGAGACCGCCAAGGTCATGACAGCCGATGGCTTCTTCAAATCCGGCGACATCGGCGTGGTCGATGAGCGTGGCTACTTCAAGATCGTCGATCGCAAGAAAGACATGATTCTGGTCAGCGGCTTCAATGTTTTTCCGACCGAGCTCGAAGACGTGGTGGGCCAGTGTCCTGGCGTGCTGGAGTGTGCCTGCGTTGGTGTCAAGGACGACAAGACCGGCGAGGGCGTCAAACTGGTCATTGTCAGGAAGGACCCCGAACTCACCGAAGCCCAGGTTCGTGCTTTCTGCAAGGAAAACCTGACCGGTTACAAACAGCCCAAGGTCATTGAGTTCCGCGGCGAGTTGCCCAAGACACCGGTAGGCAAGATTCTGCGCCGGGAGTTGCGGGACAAGACCTGAGCATGGCAAGCGTTGACAACGCCCCTGTCTTTGGCGTCATTGGCGGCAGTGGTGTTTACGACATAGAAGGGCTGACCAACAAGCGCTGGCAGCACGTGGAGTCGCCCTTTGGTCAGGCCTCCGACGAATTGCTGTTTGGCGATCTGGACGGGCAGCCCATGGTGTTTCTGCCGCGTCATGGGCGCGGCCACCGCGTGCCACCGTCGGAAATCAACTACCGAGCCAATATCGACGTCATGAAGCGCTGCGGCGTGACCGATCTGGTGTCGGTCAGCGCGGTCGGTTCGCTGCGCGAAGACTTGCCGCCCGGGACCTTCGTCATTGTCGACCAGTTCATCGACCGCACCTTTGCACGTCAGAAGAGTTTTTTTGCCACTGGCCTGGTGGCCCACGTGTCGATGGCGCATCCGGTCTGCCGCAGGTTGGGCGACCATCTGGAAGCCGCCGCGCGACAGAGCGGCATCAGCGCTGTGCGCGGTGGTACCTACCTTGTGATGGAGGGGCCGCAGTTTTCCAGTCTGGCTGAATCCGAGCTTTACCGGAGCTGGAATTGCGACGTCATTGGCATGACCAATATGCCCGAGGCCAAGTTGGCGCGTGAAGCCGAAATCTGCTACGCCACGGTGGCCATGGTCACCGATTTTGATTGCTGGCACCCCGGTCACGACGCCGTCACAGTGGATGCGATCGTCAAGGTGCTGCTGGCCAATGCCGACAGGGCGCGCAGCCTCGTCAAAACGGTCGCACCGAGTCTGCACAAGGACGCCGCAGCCTGCGCCTGCTCCTGCCGCAGCGCGCTGCAGTATGCGCTCATCACGGCACCGCAGGCGCGTGACCCTGAGCTGGTGCGAAGGCTCGGCGCCGTAGCCGGTCGTCTGCTGGGTAAGGGATGACACTTCCCGCAATCCGTGTGCCGGGCGCACAGGAGACACACCGGGTCTCGATGGTGCTCGGTGCCCAGCGCCTGAGCGCGCTTGGTTTGAACCGGGGCAGCAGCGGCAACATCGGTGTGCGGCTGAAAAGTTCGTTCCTGGTGACGCCGTCCGGTGTCCCTGCCGAAGAACTGCTGCCGCAGATGATGGTCGAGATGGATTTTTCGGGCATGGTTCTGGGCGCTGGCAAGCCGTCGAGCGAGTGGCGTTTCCACCGGGACATTCTTGCTGCGCGAACCGATATCGGTGCTGTGGTGCACACGCACTCACGCTACGCCACTTCGCTGGCCTGTTTGCAGCGTGACATTCCGGCTTTTCACTACATGATTGCCGCAGCGGGCGGTGAGACGATTCGCTGCACACCCTACGCCTTGTTTGGCACGCAGGAACTTTCGGATCTGGCCTTGCAGGCGCTGCGCGGGCGAAGGGCCTGTCTGCTGGGTAACCACGGCATGATTGCCCTGGGCGCCGATCTGAAAGCGGCGCTTGCGCTGACGCTGGAAGTAGAGTCGCTCGCCCAGCAGTACTGGACTGCGCTGCAGCTCGGTGAGCCCCGTCTACTGTCAAGCGAGCAAATGCAGGCTGTGATGGAAAAATTCAAAACTTACGGACCGGGCACCAGTGCCTGAGGGATGATGAACCAGCAAGTCGATGAACGCCTCAGGGTCGAGACGCTCCGCTGGCGCGACGCGGCGCTTGAGCTGATTGATCAGCGGGTGCTGCCGGAGCGCTTTGAGTACCTGCGCTATGGCAACGCCGATGAAGTGGCGCAGGGCATACGGACCATGGTGGTACGTGGCGCGCCGGCCATCGGTTGTGCTGCCGCCTACGGCGTGGCCTTGCAGGCCATCGTCCTGCGCCAGGCGAGTCGGTCCGATTTTGATTCTGGTCTGGAAAAGGCATTCAATATGCTGGCCGAGAGCCGACCAACAGCGGTCAACCTGTTCTGGGCGCTCGCGCGCATGCGCCGCGTCTGGCAGGCCAGCCAGACATGCAGCATGACGGAGATTGCCGACATCCTGCTGCAGGAGGCGCACGAAGTCAGCGCGGAAGATGTCCGCATCAACCGCGCCATGGGTTTGGCTGGGGCAGCGCTGCTGAAGGATGGCGACCGCGTGCTGACGCACTGCAATGCTGGCGCGCTGGCGACGGCCGGTCATGGCACGGCGCTGGGTGTCATCCGCTCGGCCGTCGAGACTGGAAAGAGGATCTCGGTGATTGCCGATGAGACGCGCCCGTTTCTGCAGGGCGCGCGCCTGACCGCCTGGGAGATGGTGCAGGAGAACATCCCGGTGACGCTGATCACGGACAACATGGCAGGCCATTTGATGAGCCATGGCGAAGTGGACGCTGTGATCGTCGGCACAGACCGGGTTGCCGCCAATGGCGATGTGGCCAACAAGATCGGTACCTACATGGTGGCGGTGCTGGCGCGGCGCCACGGCATTCCCTTCTATGTCGCATGCCCGCTTTCGACCATCGATCTGGCCGTGCCAGACGGTAGCGCCATCCCGATTGAGGAACGTGCCGCCCAAGAGGTCACCGGCTTTCGCGACTGCCAGTGGGCTGCCGAGGGAGTGCTGGTACGCAACCCGGCGTTCGACGTGACGCCGGCCGAATTGGTGACAGCGTTGATCACCGAAAAAGGGCTTGTCCGCCAGCCCGATCGCGACCACATTGCGGCATTGTTTGCGGCCTGAGTTTTCTATTTCAGCCAGCCGCGCTTCCTGAAGTACCACATGGGCACCAGCGCACTTGCGACCATCAGCGCCAGGGCAAAGGGGTAACCCAGACTCCATTCGAGCTCAGGCAGGGACTTGAAGTTCATGCCGTAGATGCTGGCGATCAGCGTGGGTGGCAGCAGAGCCACGCTGGCGACCGAGAAGATCTTGATGATCTTGTTCTGGTTGATGTTGATGAAACCGACGGTGGCATCCATCAGGAAGTTGATCTTGTCGAACAGGAAGGCGGTGTGTGAGTCCAGCGAGTCCATGTCGCGCAAAATCTGCCGCGCTTCTTCAAACTGTTCGGCATTGAGCATCTTGCTGCGCATCATGAAGCTGACCGCGCGCCGGGTGTCCATCACGTTGCGCCGGATGCGACCGCTCAAGTCTTCGTGGCGCGCAATGGCGCCCAGCACCTCGCCGGCCAGAGCGTCGGTCATGTCGCCCGAGAGCACCTTGGCGCTGACTTTCTCGACGTCGTCATACACGCTTTCCAGCGTGTCGGCCGAGTATTCGGCGTCTGCATCAAAAAGCTTGAGCAGGACTTCCTTGGCGTCTTCAATCAGCCCCGGTGCACGACGGGCCCGCATGCGCAGCAGGCGGAACACCGGGACATCCTCGTCATGAATGGAAAACAGCACGCCTTTGCTCTTGAGCTCGGGATTTTCCAGGTTGA
>CAZZLB010000231.1:0-2118 GCA_964654655.1 uncultured Rhodoferax sp.
ACAAGAATTGCTGCCCCATGCCAGCCCTGCCATAGGATCGCGCCAGCAACGGTGACGACTGCGGCGGCTGCCAGCACCAGGAAGTACAGTGCAACAGGCGGAATCAGCAAATCCATGGTCATGACGATCAGGGCAGGATCGCCCGAGCGCAGGGCGGCGCGGGCGAGACCAGGCAGTTCTTCCGTAAGCGTCGCCAGGTGGCCGTGCTCCCAGCGCGACTTCTGAATTTTCGCCACACCAGTGTCAAGAGGGAAGGAACTGCTGACACGCACGTCTGGCAGGAACTGCGGCGCATAACCGGCGACAGCCAGATCCACACCCAGTTTCATGTCTTCGGTGACGTGGCCGGTGGCCAATTTGGCAGAGGACATCAGCGCCCAGGGTAGTGCCATACCGGTACCCATGAGGTGGCAGGCACGACCCAACCGGTAAGAGCCCAAGGGGCGCACCAGGTTCTTCATCAGCATGGCAAATTCCAGCACCCGCAATTTCAGTCCTGCAGCGGTGCCGGCACTCATCAGATTGAGCATCTGTACTGGCTTGCCGCTGGCATGGCAGCGCTGCGCAATACAGGCAATCGCGCGCTCTGAAACGACGCAGTCGGCGTCGACCACCACCACCACGTCGGGTGGATTGGCACGCAGATGTTCGACCCCGAAAGCGAGCGCATAGCCCTTGCCGCGGAGATCGGAGTGGCAGCGTTCAATGACCTCGGCGCCTGCGGAACGTGCCAATACTGCAGTGTCGTCCACGCAGTTGTCGGCAATGACGAGCAGCCGATCGTCCGGACCCAACTCGCGCTGCAGGCATTGAATGGTCGGAATGACGTGACTGGACTCGTTGTGCGCCGGTACCAGAACAGCTACCCGCACTGCGTGAGCAGAGGCCAGGGCCGGCTTTGGGGCTGCCCGACGGTCCTGACCCAGCGCTGCCACAGTCAGGATCAGGAGCGACATGGCTGGAAGCGCGATCGGGATCATCGCCAGGATCAGTAGAAGTTCAATCATTTTGGGATGGGCTGTTATCGCACAACGCCACACTCTGGTAACACTCGCTGGCGCTGATCGAAGTGTAATTGACCGCCGAGCAAGATCGTCGTCCGTGTTGGCACATGGTCTTGTCGCGGGCACTACACAGAACCTAACGAATCACTATGGACACCAGTCAACTGCCGGGGCGCGGCATCAGCCCGCTGCGCAGCCTGCGCAATCACTACCGGATCAGCATCCTGATCTGGTTGATCGTGCTGCTGGCCGGCCTGCCGCTGGTGTGGATCAAGGGACAAAGCTATTACAGCGCCGAGTCGGTGTTTCAGGTTTCTCCCAACTACATGAAGATTCTTTCGACTGACAAAGAGGTCGAACTTCAGTCCAATTCGCAATACCGGGAGTTTGTCAACCACTTGTCCACCACCGTGAAGCGCTACGACGTGGTGCAGCGTGCCTTGAAAAAATTGCGAGACGCCAGGGTAGACGTGCAGCCGAAAGCACTGAGCGAGCGAAAGTACATCGAATTCCTGCAAAAACAGGTGTCGGTGCGTGCCGTGCCGGATACCTATATGGTGCGCATTGTGCTCGAAGGTGAAAAGAAAGAAACCCTGGCGGATATCGTGAATGCGGTCACCACATCTTTTCTGGAAACAACCAAGAGCGAACAGATATTTGGCTCGGTAGAACGGGTCGACGCGCTGGAAGCCAACTTCAAGAAGTTGCAGGACGAAATTGCACAACTCGAAGGCCAGCGCGTTCTGCTGTCGGAGCAGCTTGGATTAACCACATTTGGCGAAAACGTTGTCAACCCCTACGACAGCATGCTGTCACAGGCGCGGGAAAAAGTGACTGCTGCATCCATGGAGCGTGCGCACGCCGAAGCCACGCTGCAGGCCTTTCTGGCGCAACGCGAGACCCCGACATCCGTCGGCCGCTCGATCATGGAAATGCGGCTCACTGACAATGGTTTGCAAGCTCTGCGAAACGAGGTTGTCAAGCGATCCGAGGAAATCGGCCGAACAACAGCGGGGCTGGAGGACAAACATCCGGCAAAGAAGCCGGCATTGGCGGAATATGACGCCATCAACAAGCGTCTGCAAAGCAAGGAAGCCGAATTCGAGCAGGCGGC
>CAZZLB010000231.1:2218-5350 GCA_964654655.1 uncultured Rhodoferax sp.
GACATCGGGCAAACCATTGTTCATCAGGGACAGGAGTTGGATGCGATCGGCTTTGGTCGCCAGCTCGTGGGCGGCGTGCAAAGGCTTGACCTGTTCAAACAGGCAGTCAGCAGCTGGTCTCAGCACTACGATTTTGTTCTGATCGATTTACCTCCGGTTCTGCTGAGTGCGGACGCGGAACTGCTGATTGACGCGCTCGGGCAGGTGTTCATGGTGTTGGAAGCCCAAGCGGTGAGCAAGGGAGAGGTGACGCGCGCCAAGCGACTGCTGGAAAAGCTGGACCCGGAGGCGGTAGGGCTTTTTGTGAGTGACATTCCGGTGTTCCAGCAAGGTGGTTACATGAAGGAACTGATGGTGGAGGTGCTTACCAAGGAAAGATTCAACCGATTCATGAGTTTGTCCAACTTGAGGTTGCAACTGGAATTGTTGCGGGTTCGCTGGGTGCAGAAGCGCAACCGATAGATGACCGAATACAGTGTTTTCATCGCGATGATTGTCTCGATCATCGTGATACTGAAGAGGAATCTGGAGACGGCCTTCCTGCAGGTCTGGATTCCATTTTTCTTGCTGGTGCCTTTCGTTTTCTGGATCCATGTGCCTTTGGCGGCGGACTACAACTTCATGTCTGCTGCCGTTTTCCCTATTCTGTTTGTCCTGGTTCGAGACAAGTTCAGGGAAATCCGGATGGGTCCAATGGAATCGCTGCTCTTGATGTATGTGGTGATCCGTGTGGTCGCCGACTTCCTGGGTCGGGGCTACTCGGATGCGCAGCACTATGCCCATTACATGGTGAGCTCCGTCATGGGTCCCTTTTTGCTGGGCCGCTACATCATCAACAGCCGTCGCATGGATATCGAAACCGCGCGCCGCTTCGTGCTGATGTTTCTCCTGCTGCTGCCGGTATTCCTGTATGAGGCCAAATTCTGGGTTAGTCCGATCTATCAGGTACTGTCGCCACTGTTTCCGCATTCCTACAGCTCAGTGTCGATTCGGTACGGAATTGCACGCACCGCCGGCACATTTGAGCATCCGATCCTGGCGTGCATCATGATTGTTGCAGTCTATCGACTCCATCGCTGGTTGTCATGGCAAGGTGTCTGGGAACAGGCACAAACGGGATGGCTGGGATGGATTCAAAAGCAGTCGAAGAGATTCCCGCTGGAGTTCAAGTACCAGATCTCTGTCGTATTGATTGTGATGGCCTTGATGACAATTTCGCGCGGGCCCTGGATCGGTGCCTTTGCCGGCGCAACCCTGACCATGGTGGGCAATGCCAAGGATCGCAGGAAATGGTTGATCATTGTGGTTGTTGTCTTCCTGATTGGCGGCATCGCAGGTCAGACCGCACTGGATGCCTATATCACGCCTAAAGAGGGTGAAATTCTCAGCGGCGAAGCGCAAACCATGTTGTACCGCAAAGTCATGATTGAGCAGTACAAAGAATTCCTGATGGCCAAATTCTGGACTGGCTGGGGCTTGACCACGGTGCCGAAGATTCAGGGTATGGAATCGGTTGACAATGCCTTTTTCCTGATGGCGCTACAGCATGGCGTACTCGCGCCTGCCATGTTTGCCGTGATTTTCTTCTACGCCATCATTTCTCAGGTCAGGTTCGGGTTGGCCGCCGCGCCTGGTCAGGCACCCATCGGCTTTACTTTCTCTGGCATTTACTTGATGTGTTTTGTCGCCTTCTCCACCGTCTACATGGGAGCGCAAACAGAGCCGATGCTGTTCCTGCTGCTGGGGTGGGGTGAAAGCATCAAGAACCGAAAAGAGGCCAGTGAGGCAGGCGCTGGCGTCTCCGCAGCTCAGGCAGCGGCGGCGTTTTCCTTCAGACGCGTGTTGTATTAGGCGCAACACCGGTTATGGACCTGCGCGGGACTTTTCCCGCGATGCTGTGTCCTGCGGCAATCAGAGGGTTCTCGATCAACAACATACTCAGCGTCGCACACGTGAACACGGCAAGCAGATTGAACGGAAAGACCTGCAACCAAGCCATCGCCGGAGTCCGGTGCTCATTCCATACCAGGAACAACTGCTGCCACAAGTACAGACTATAGGAAAGCCGTCCCAACCATCGAAATGCCGCAGTCTCGAGAAGGTGGCCTGGCACGGCCGTCGGCCGGAGAACCGTGCCCAGCAGGATCAGGGGTATCAGGATGGCCTTCAACGAGATCAACAGGAAGTCGATCTTCCAGTTCAGACTTGGGAACGCTTCGATCGCAATCAGAGCAAGGACCAGCGTCGGCCAGGTCGCCCGGACGGAATAGAAGCGATTCAGTCGCGACTTCCAGCTTGGGTCGCCATACATGAGCGCCACTACAACACCGAAAAGTATGCCGTCCGCCTGAATATCTGTGCGTCCCCAGAACACTTCTGCCGAGGCTCCGGTAATACGGAATTTGAAATCGACCGCGCGCCAAAGCGCAATCAGCAAGGCCAGGAAGATCGACAGTGCAATACGCCGGCGCGTGATGCGCAGCAGCAGAAACGCTGCCGGCCAAAGGAAATAGAAGTGCTCTTCGACGGCCAGCGACCAGAAATGGCCCAGGTACCAGCTCGGGTCGGCATGCGTGTAGTTGGCAGAAAACAGAAACGCGCTAAGCCAGCGGCCGGCGCTTATGCCAATCAGGCCGTTCCAGGACAGAATGCCGACCACTACAAGAAACATCAGGGACGCCGGGAGTATCCGAAAGGCTCGCCGAATGTAGAACGCCTGCAAAGAGATCTTGCCGTAGCGGGACTCCTCGTCGATCAGTTTGCTGGTGATCAGGAATCCGCTCAGGCCAAAAAATAATTGAACGCCCAGCAGACCGGCTTTCTTCAGTGCATCGGTGTTACCGAGCGAAACGCCCTGAAACGCACCCCATAGGGAATCCGACGCATGGGCAAAAAGTACCAGTGCGATCGCAATGGTTCGCCAGCCATCGAGCGTCGGCAGGTAGGTACCCTGGTGCCTTGAAGTTGTACCGGGGTGGTGTCTGGCTTGTGTGATATCGGGATTGGAGTGCATGCGTTTCAGGTATTTTGTAGAGCATCCAGCAGGCGACTGGCCGCGTCGTCCCAGGAGTAGCCATGGGCCCGGCGATACGCCCGCTCTGAGCCACGCTCCCACTGCCCTGCTGACTGGAG
>CAZZLB010000232.1:0-5341 GCA_964654655.1 uncultured Rhodoferax sp.
GCGGTGAGCCCGAGAGCGCTCTGAGCCTGGACGCCATGCTCGACAACATCATGCTCTACTGGCTTCCCGGCACGGCCGCGTCGTCGGCCAGACTGTATTGGGAGAGCCTGGCTTTCTTCAGGACGCAAAAGCTTGCTCTGCCGGTGGGTGTGACCATTTTTCCGAAGGAGTTTTCCCGCCCGTCGCGGCGTTGGGCAGAACGCCACTTTGCCAACATCGTGCACTGGAACGAGGTCGACAAGGGCGGGCATTTTGCGGCATTCGAGCAGCCCGAACTGTTTGTGACAGAACTGCGAAGCTGCTTTCGCAAGATGCGCCTGGAGCAAGCGCGATGAAGCAAATTCGCCAGATACTTGAGTCCCGTTTCCCCGGTCTTTACGTCGAGATCGAAAAGACGCTGGTCGAGGCGGAGGCACGCTTTAACGCGCAGACTGGCCAGGCGCCGTCGGAGTTCCTGCTCGAGCACACGCGGCGCACGGCCGCCATTGCCCACAGAATAGCCATCATGGAGGGGGTGGATCCCTTTCTGCCCGTGCTGGTGGCGCTGTATCACGATGCAGGCAAGTTTCATGAGGGTGCTTACCACCAGGACCGCCTGCCGGAAGAAGAACATGCGGCGCTGCTGGCGGAAAAAATGCTCGCTAGGTTCGGTCTGGATCGCACGTCCATCGAGACGGTGCTGCAATCGCTGCGTGCCCTGTACGACGAGCGCCTGCCATGCATTGGCCCATCCCGCATCGTGCAGGACGCCGACCGGCTCGAAAAACTGGGGCCGCTTGGCGTAGGCGCTTTCTTTACCAAGGCTACCTTGCGCGGTCGCAGCCTGGTGGATTCACTGGTACACACCCTGAGCCGGGAACTTACCTACGCCCGCGCGGCCCCGAGGTCGATGTTTACTCAGGCAGGAAAACAGCTTGCGCTGGAGCAGGCACCCAGGACCATCGCGTTTTTTGACGACCTTCTGAAGCAACTTGAAGGCTGGGGCATCGCCTCATTTGAATGCCACGCCATCGTTCTGGACGAGGACTTCCGCACGCGCGATGGTGCCGTCGTGCGGGGCATGGAAGTGAGCATCGCCATGCTTCGCACCTGCCCGGACTGCGAGGGTGCGCTGGCGCTGGCGCACACGCGCGAGAAAGGTGTCAAGTGCGAGAGGTTCACAGCCCGCTTCCAGTGCGCCCGCTGCAGTTACCAGAGTGAAACCTCGCTGTGCCTGCCGCTGCTGGCTTGATGCAGGGAGAATTGGAGGCACTCAGTCCGACGTTTGCTCAGTTGGCGCCTTGCGCTGGCTGTTGATGGTGTAGCGAGGTAAACGAAGACTGACCAGGATGCTTATGCCTGATATCAGCGCGCACAAGATGAATGCTGCGTGCGTTCCGTTCACGAGGCCCTCACGCGCCGCTGCCATCAAGGGCGCGGCATCGAGTCCAAGACTGCGGGTCAATTCCAGCAAGGCTTCCTGATCCTGCCGGCGGATCAGAATTTGCGGTGACGAGAGCAGCCCGATCAAACCCGGGTCTTGAATCCGAAACTTGTCGATTATCGAAAGAATGTTGCGGGCAAACAAAGTGTTGACGAGCACACTTGCAATACCGACCCCGATCATGCTGCCAATCATGCGCGTTGACTGCGCCAACGCTCCGGCAACCCCCATATTGGCACGCCCTGCAACGGCCATGATCTGCAAGGTCAAGTTGGGAAGTTGAAAGCCAAGACTGATTCCACACAGGGCAAAGACCAGCATCATCAGGCTGTGAGGTGTCTGCGACTCAAGCTGCGTCAGCAGCACGCAACTAAAAAGCATACCCAGTTGGCCCCAGGCAATGATTCGCTCGGCATGCTGCAGGCGTGGCAGCAGCCTCCCGTTGACGATGCTGCCGATGGTGATGAAGACGAGCAGCGGCGTCATGACCAGCCCGGCCTGGTTCGGTGACTGGCCAAAACTCCCCTGCAGCAGCAAGGGCGTGTAGAAGATCAGCATGAACATCGTCAGCCCGGTCAGTACACCGAGGAGCATCAGCTTTCGTGCGCCACTGTCGTCGAGAACCTTGGGCGGAATGATGGGCGCGGTGGTGTGGTACTGATGGCGGAAGAAACCGTAGGCAAGGGCGCTCGCTACGGCCCAGATGCCCAGGGACATGGTATTGGCAAAACCATGCACCTGACTGTATTCAGCCGATCCCAGCAGGCCGCAGATGACCAGAAGGAGCAACACGGCGCCGAGCCAGTCGAGGTTGCGATCCTCTCCTTGGTGATGAACCACGTGAGGGAAGAAGATCCACACCATCAGCAGCGCGGCCACCGCCACCGGCAGGTTGACAAAGAAGACGAGGCGCCAGCTCGTGTGCTCGGTCAGCCATCCACCGAGCCAGGGTCCTACCGCCAGCGCGACGCCGTAGCTTGAAGAAAGCAGAACCTGCCAGCGCACTCGCTGCGCGGCATCCGGGAAGAGGTCAGGCACACAGGCCGAGGCAACCCCTAGAAGCATGCCTCCAGCCAAACCCTGCATGCCTCGGGAAACAACAAGCTGAAACATTGTTTGCGAGAACCCGCAAGCCACGGAGGCCATGGCGAAAAAGAGAACAGCGCTCAGCACAAAGGGTTTGCGTCCATACAGATCGCCCAGTCGTCCGGTGATCGGAATCATGACTGCGTTGCCCACCAGGAAGGCAGACGCTGCCCACTGGTAGAGGTCATAGCCACGCAGGTCGGCCACAATGCGCGGCATCGCTGTACCTACCACGGAGGTATTGATGGCAATCAACATGAATGCCAGGCAGATTCCAGCCATCGCCGCCAGCGATGCGCGAAAGCTGCGCGCCGGCTCCACGTCAGGCATCGACTGCGAGTTGTTGGGTCAAGTCCAGTTGGCTGCTGTTCAAGACGGACCGTTCTTGTGCGGCAACATGGTCGAAAGTACGCCGTCCTTGAGAACCAGATGATGGTAGATGGCGGCGGCCGCGTGCAAGCCGGCCAGCCACATGATGGCGTCACCCAGGAATTGGTGAACCTCACCCCAGTCGAACCATTTGGCAAGGGCAGAGTTGGCAATCAGGGGAAACTGGTCGATGCGCACACCACCCAGCAATGTCAGTGCGTGGCCCTCACTGCCCAATGCCAGGAACGCCGTGACCGGCAAGGCCAGCAGCAGCGTCCACAAGAGCACATGCATCAGCTTGGCCATCAGCCGCATCCGCTTGTCCATCGGAATCTCCGGCGGCGCAGGGCGAAAGGCCAGCCAGAGAAGGCGCAGCAGAGTCAGCACCAGAACCAGTATGCCCAGGGACTCGTGCCAGACGATGTCGCTTCGGCTTGCGGGGTCTATGCCCTGGCGCGCAAGTCGACCAAAATGTTCGGGCCCGAGGACGAAGGCGATGGTAACGACGATGACCGTCAGCCAGTGAAAAGCCCGGCTCAGGGCGTCGTAACTGGAGGGAGTTTGTTGATTCATAAAGTTGGCTTTTATCCTATTTTCGCCCCGGAACGCTGACCTTTCCCGTGCCCAGGTGAATGCCGCCGTCGAGCAGCAGCAATTCGCCAGTCATGGTGCGTGCCCCTGTGGTCAACCAGACAATGGCCTCGGCCACGTCCTGTGGTGTGCTGGCGCGTTCCAGTGGGGAACTCGCCTCTGCCATCGCCTTCACTTTCTCAAAACCCTGCTGTCCCAAGCCGTCAACAAACCAGCGTGAAGTGATCAGGCCCGGGCAGACGGCGTTGACCCGGACGTCGGGTGCCAGTGCGCGTGCCAGATACAGCGTCATGGAATTCAACGCGCCCTTGGACGCGATGTACGGAACCGACGAGCCAATGCCCAGCGAGCCCGCGATCGACGACACATTGACCACCGAGCCTTTGGCGGCCTTCAGATGCGGTGCGCAGGCACGCACCATCTGGAACGCGCCCACGGTGTTGACCGCATAGATGCGCGCAAAGGTGTCCATGTCCAGCACGTCCCAATTCGCCGCGCCCGTGAAGGTGCTGACGCCCGCGTTGTTGATCAGCGCATCGATCCGGCCCCAGCGGTCAATGGCTGCCCGGGCCAGCGCTTTGCAGGCGGCATCGTCAGCCACATCGCCTTGCACCAGCAGCGTGTCGGCGCCAGCTGCGTCACAGGCCGCTTGCGATGCCTTGGCCTCTGCCTCGCTGCGTGAATAATTGATCACAATGCTGTAGCCCTGTTGGGCCAGCAGCAGGGCGGTGGCGGCACCGACGCCGGTACCCGAACCCGTGATGAGGGCAACTTTGCGGTTTGTCATGGGGATGGCCTGTTTGGGTTGAAGACGTTCGTTCTGGACATACTCAAGTATCGCCGGACCCTGACGCAATGATTTCATTGCAGGCAGACGATGGGTGCCACCATGTGTGCCAAGGGTGGCGTCCTGAATGTCTACACGATTTTCTGCTGTGTTTGCCATCAGACATGGAGGAAACCTTGCCTGACTTGACCTGCGACAAAACTTCTCGAATGAATCGCTCCTGCTACCCGTCAATGACCTTGTGAAGATTCAGATTTCTGCCGGCAAGCCGTAATGACATGTGTAGAGGATCCCCTCTGGTGCTGCGCGGTGGATGCGGTGCCGAGAGAAGCAGACGATTTTTTGGAGCGTATTCATGCTTTCAGTTGGAAAAATGAAAATAGGTGTCCGATTGGGCGTGGGCTTCTGTCTGTTGGTGCTGATGCTGATCGGCGTCTCCGCCTTGAGTATTGCGCGCATGAGTGGCCTCAATGCCGGCACACATGACATCGTTGCCAATCTTTATCCCAAGACAGAGTGGGCCAACAACGTTGTCGACAATATCAACGTCATCGCACGCGCGATGCGCAACGTGATCATCTTCAACGATGCGGCGGTCATCAAGAAGGAACTGGATCGAATCGAATCTGCCAAGGCCAGTATTTCGATGAATATCGAGAAGTTGGAGAAATCGATCGAATCCAAGAAAGGCAAGGAACTGCTCAAAGCTTTGCAAGATGCGCGCGGCAAATATGTGGTTCACCAAAACAATTTCGTCAAACTCGCGGGCGAAGGCAGGAACGACGAGGCGAAGAATCTGCTCCTGACCGTATTGCGCCCGACCCAGTCTGCCTACATGGAGGCCATCAACAATCTCATCAAGTATCAAGGGGAACTGATGACCATGGGCGGCGAGGACGCCGACCGAAGCTATCGCAGCGCCACAACCTTGATGTTGTTGACCTCGGCGCTCGCAGTAGCCCTGGCCGGGATCATCGGTTATTGGGTGACACGCGGCATAACTCGGCCGCTGAACAAGGCGGTGCAGGTGGCTCAGAAGGTCGCTGCCGGAGACCTGACCAGTCACGTTGAAGTGAAGTCCACTG
>CAZZLB010000233.1:0-5336 GCA_964654655.1 uncultured Rhodoferax sp.
ATGAACAGATCGCGTTTGATGCCATCACCCAGCAGCCAGGCGCTGGCGAAATAGTGCTGCACCATCGCGACGTAGCCGTTTTCCGCGGTTCTCTCAATGTCGACCTTGTTTTTCTCGATATCGGCAAACTCCACCTTCTGGTATTTCTTGGCCTCCGTATAAACCGCCGGACCAGTGAACGTGGAGTAGAAAGAAGACTCACCCACAGGTTTGTTGCCATCCCGGACCAACTGCAAGTAGAGTTGCGGTGATACCGCAGCTGCACCGACGTTGATCACCTCGTGCTTGACCGCAACCGCGTAGGCACCGCGGGTCAGAGTGAAGGTCTTGACCAGCTTGACGCTACCGACCTCCGGGGACTCAAACCGAAGCATCACTTCTTTGGCTTCACCCTTGAGGCTGCGTTCACCCGGCACGACATTCATGATCGTCTTGTGGGTTGGAAATGCCCCGCCTGCCGCTCCCGCGATCAAGCCCGATTGCGCAACATAGGTGCGCTCCTTGTTCTCATCAAGCAAAACCGATTTCTTGGCCTTGTCGGTCATGTCGGTGTGATTCAGAAACTCGGTTTGCACCAAAGAGCCACCTTCGGTGTCAAAGGTCAGCTTCAGCACGTCGGTCGTCACCACCACGCGCTCCCTGGGCAGGGACGGGCTCGCCGCAGGCGCAGCTTGAGCGGTGGCTCCAGGCACCAGCGCAGCAGGCGCCACTGCGCTGCCAGCGGACGCCGCCGTCGGGACGCTGGAGGCTGGTGCTGCGGGTGCGGGCGTTGCGGAGGTCTTGTTGGCACCGGGGAAAAAGGTCGCTTTGTGACCGTTGTAGACCTGCCACTGGTCCCACAGCAAGACCATGGAAAAACCAAAAATCACCCACAAAATGGTGCGGCGAATATCGTTCATGAAGACTTCTTTTGAGTGGGGGAGGGAAACAGCTGGGTAAAGAGCCGGGGTTTTTCAGTCGGAACAGGATCGTGCCCGCCCATACACCAGGGGTGGCAACGACCAAGTCGCGCCAAGGTCAGGTAGGTGCCGACTGCCGCGCCGTGCAACTGTAAAGCCCGCAGAGAATACAGGGAGCAGGTTGGCTCAAACCGACAGGATGAGCCCAGCCAGGGACTAAGCAGCAGACGGTAGGTCTGTACCAGCCCAAGCAACAGCGCCCTGATCATGGGCGCGCCTCGTGAACGTTGCCCGGCGTGCACACGTCAGCGTTAGTGAACAGTTGCCGCAATTCGCAGCGCACAGCAGTCTTGAGCATATCGGAAGTGGCGCTTGGAAATTGTGTCTTGTCAAAACTCGCCCGCAGACGCACTACATGGGGTGCAATGCAAAGAACAGAATCAAATTCCGCGCCAACACTGTAAATCTGTCGCTTGATCGTGTTTCGTGTAACTGCACGCCTGGCCCAGCGCTTAGGCACCATGGCACCCATAGCCACATCAGCACCGGACTCGGTGCCAGCCATTACCACTCCTGCGCGGTGCAGTGCGAAATGGGCGGTGCGGGCCACGGTGCCACCAGCCAATACAGCCTGAAACTGGCTTCGCGTTTTCAGTCGCTGCACTTTGAAAGTGGCGCCACAACAGGTGTTTGGCTACGCGCTAGGCCGACCGCTGAAATCAGACAGCCAGACGTTTGCGACCCTTGGCACGGCGAGCGTTGATCACAGCCCGTCCACCACGAGTCTTCATGCGTACCAGAAAGCCGTGAGTACGGGCGCGGCGAATCTTGGAAGGTTGGTAAGTGCGTTTCATATTGAAAATCCTAAAGTGATCAAGGACAACCCGCCAACAATCTTGCAGCAAGTCACCGTTTAGTCGTGCCCAACGAAGGCAGGGTAACCTTAGATTATCGCAAACTTTCCCAACTCCGGCAATACCTTACGTTGCACAAAGACTGTGCCACCAGAACTTGGCGCTGATTTCCCGAGCTTGTGGATAAAACTTTAATAATCTACAATTCCCGACGCCGCAAATGAAAACTATCCACAGAACCTGGTGCAACGAATGACAGAGGGACAATACGACAGCGAGTCTGGCTTCCAAGCGCACGGCGCCGGCCGGAGCCTGTGGCAGACTTGCGTTGACCAACTGGCTCAGGAGCTTCCTGAGCAGCAGTTCAACACCTGGATAAAACCGCTCTCCGCCGAGGTCGCAGATGACTTGACCAAAGTTACGGTTTTTGTTGCCAACCGTTTTAAGCTGGACTGGATCCGGGCTCAGTACAGCGGACGGATTTCCAGTCTTTTGAGCAAGCTTTCAGGTCAATCCCTTCAAATGGAGTTAGCGCTTGCTCCTCGTGAAAGCATTGTTAAAAATAATTCTATTCGAAAATCTGTCGAGCCCATCGGAATGGAAGAATCCAACGAGATGGGGGAGGAGAGAAACCCGGGCAGCCTCAAGAATCGACTTAACACATCGCTGACCTTTGACACTTTGGTTGAGGGGGCAGCGAACCGGATGGCGCGAGCGGCAGCCATGCACGTTGCCGGCATGCCGGGTCATCTTTACAACCCCCTTTTTATATATGGCGGCGTGGGTCTGGGCAAGACCCATTTGATGCACGCGGTAGGCAACCGACTTCTGAACGACAAACCCACGGCCAAAGTTCTCTACATCCATGCAGAGCAGTTTGTCTCCGATGTGGTCAAAGCTTACCAACGCAAGACTTTTGATGAATTCAAGGAGCGCTACCATTCGCTCGATCTGCTGCTGATCGATGACGTTCAGTTCTTCGCCAACAAGGAGCGCACCCAGGAAGAGTTCTTCAATGCCTTCGAAGCGCTGCTGGCAAAGAAGTCGCACATCGTGATGACCAGCGACACCTATCCCAAAGGTCTGGCAGACATTCACGAACGACTGGTGTCGCGCTTTGACTCGGGCCTGACGGTGGCCATTGAGCCGCCCGAGTTGGAGATGCGGGTGGCGATCCTGATCAACAAGGCGCGCGTGGAGGGCATTGAAATGCCGGAAGAAGTGGCCTTCTTTGTGGCCAAGAACGTCCGGTCCAACGTGCGCGAACTGGAAGGAGCCTTACGGAAGATCCTGGCATATTCGCGCTTCAACCAGAAAGAAATTTCCATCCTTTTGGCGCGCGAAGCCTTGCGCGACCTGCTGTCGATTCAGAACCGCCAGATCTCGGTGGAGAACATCCAGAAAACGGTCGCCGACTATTACAAGATCAAGATAGCCGACATGTATTCCAAGAAGCGACCGGCAAGCATTGCGCGGCCGCGACAAATCGCAATGTACCTGGCCAAGGAGTTGACCCAGAAGAGCCTCCCGGAGATCGGCGAGTTGTTTGGCGGACGTGACCACACGACCGTGTTGCACGCCGTACGCAAGATTGGCGGCGAGCGACAACAGATGACCGAGCTGAACCAGCAACTTCATGTACTGGAACAGACGCTCAAGGGTTAAATGAAAGAATAAAAATGGGAAAATGGCGGTACTTGGCAAATACGCGCTTTTTATTGTTCGCCAATTCGAATTACCGGTATCAATATTAGAGGTTGACATGATCGTTCTGAAAGCCACTCAAGACAAAGTCCTGGCAGTATTGCAATCCGTCGCAGGTATTGTTGAGCGCAGACACACCCTGCCGATACTGGCCAATGTGCTGATTCGAAAGTTCGGCTCCACTTTGCAGCTCACGACCAGCGATCTCGAGATTCAAATCCGCACCAGCGCCGAACTTGCCGGAGATTCTGGCGACTTCACAACCACTGTGGGTGCGCGCAAGCTGATCGATATTCTTCGCACCATGCCAGCCGATCAAGCCGTCACGCTGGAATCCAATGCGGCCAAGCTCATCCTGCGGGGTGGCAAGAGCAAGTTCACTCTGCAAACCATGGCGGCAGAAGATTTCCCCCTGGTACAGGAAGCCGCCAGTTTTGGTCCGATCTTTAGCGTCCCGCAGAAGACCTTGAAAGATCTGCTCACCCAGGTTTCGTTCGCCATGGCGGTGCACGACATACGCTACTACCTCAACGGGATACTGTTCGTTGCCGAAGGCAAACAGCTAAGTCTGGTGGCAACGGATGGCCATCGGCTGGCTTATGCCTCGGCCACGCTGGATGTAGACGTTCCCAAGCAGGAAGTGATTTTGCCACGCAAGACAGTCATTGAATTGCAACGCCTGCTGTCCAACGCGCAAGGCGCCATTGACATGCAGTTTGCCAACAATCAGGCCAAGTTCAGCTTCGACGGCATGGAGTTTGTCAGCAAGTTGGTCGAAGGAAAATTCCCGGACTACAACCGCGTCATACCAAAGAACCACAAGAACAGCATCACACTGGGCAGGCTGCCTTTGCTCGCAACCTTGCAACGCACCGCCATCCTGACCAGCGAGAAATTCAAAGGTGTGCGCCTGAACATTGACCCCGGTAGTCTGCGCGTGGCTTCCAACAACGCCGAACAGGAAGAGGCGGTCGATGAGTTGGACATTGATTACAACGGGGACAGCATCGAAATTGGCTTTAACGTAACCTACCTGATTGATGCGCTAGCCAACATGACGCAGGAAATGGTGAAGCTGGAACTGTCTGACAGCAACAGTTCGGCTCTTTTCACCATACCGGACAACAACACGTTCAAATATGTTGTCATGCCAATGAGAATTTGAAGCAGGTATTGAGCTCAACCGACCAAAGATTACTGATGACCGAAGAAAACAAGCCAGTGCAGAGCCACGAGAATGACCAAAGTACCGTTCATACAGGTGGAGGGGGCGCCGACAGTTCCAACTTTCAACCAGCGATAGATGCCAATCAAGTCGGGGCGTCAGAGGCCTACGGCGAAGACTCCATCCAGATTCTGGAAGGCCTGGAGGCGGTGCGCAAACGACCCGGCATGTACATCGGCGACACGTCCGACGGCACCGGTCTGCATCACCTTGTTTTTGAGGTGGTTGACAATTCCATCGACGAGTCCCTGGCCGGCCACTGCGACGATATATTGGTCACCATCCACTCCGACAACTCGGTCAGCGTGGTCGACAATGGTCGCGGCATTCCCACCGGCGTCAAGATGGACGACAAGCACGAGCCCAAGCGCTCCGCAGCCGAGATCTCCCTGACAGAACTGCACGCTGGGGGCAAGTTCAACCAGAATAGCTACAAGGTCTCGGGCGGTTTGCACGGTGTAGGCGTGAGTTGCGTCAACGCCCTGTCAAAGATGCTGCGCCTGACCATCCGGCGCGATGGCAAAGTGCACGTCATGGAGTTCAGCAAGGGCTTGGTGCAAAATCGAATCACCGAGACCCTGAACGGCATCGAAATTTCTCCCATGAAAGTCATCGGCGAGACGGAGAAACGCGGTACCGAAGTCCACTTCCTGC
>CAZZLB010000234.1:0-5327 GCA_964654655.1 uncultured Rhodoferax sp.
CATCCAGAAACAGAACCTCAGGCTTGGGTGCCAGGGCGCGCATGATCGAGGCGGCCGGTGGCGCTTCGTCGGCGCGCCTCAAACCCCGGCGGACATTGATGGCCCGGATGAGGTTGCGGTTGCGGGCGGCGATTTTCCAGAGCCCGTCCGAGTCGAGTGTCTTGCCGGTAGCCAAGCTGATCAGTTCCGGCAGGTTGTGGATGTGATAGGGCGGTCGGCCACCAAACTGGCCTCTGAAGGACGACAGGAATGCACAGGTGCCGATGGCGTCGTCGACGTAATGCATGGTTTCATTCCAGTCGCAGATATGAACCGACGCTTCGATGCTGGGGTGGGTGCGCGGCTCCCATTCCATCAGCCACTTCTTGAATCGTTCCGGCGCTGCGACCCATCCCTTGACATAGGCTTCGCGCTCGGCCTTGTCGGCAATCGGTGTTTGCGGAAAAGAGCCCTCAATCTGGTTGATCGCCATTTTTTCGCCGGTGGCGTACATCAGGAAGTAAGGGTAGTTGATCATCGAGAGCTTGATCGGCACCTGCTCAAACTTCTTCATGGTGTTGTGGTCAAAGGCTTCGGCCCCTTTGCCGATCTGGCGCGCGGCGAGGTAGACGCCATTGGCAAGCGCGTCGCCAATGCCTTCGCGGCGAACAATGATTTCCAGAAGGTAGAAGAAGCGCTCCGCGCCGGAGGGCGGAAAGTCCGGCAAATCCTGGCTGGTCAGAATGCCTGCCTCATACAGTTCGATGGCAAAGGCCATGACCTGCGGCGTGGAGTAGGCATCCAGGCCGTACTCCTGCGTGAGGCCGATGATGTCGTAGTCGAAGTCCAGATCTTCGATGGCCGCCATGGCGTAGGTCAGCTTGCTGTAGCACTTCTGGAAATAGGGACGCCGGCCTGGGTATTTGATGGCCTGATGGCAATCTTTGGGGCAGTTGTAACAGCCGGTCCAGCGCACCCGCAGTTTTTCTTCCAGAGCGAGCCAGGCTTCTTCACGCTCCTTGCTCCAGAAATCCTTGCGTCGTCCGCGCGCATTGCCCCAGGCGAAATTGTTGACGTGAAACTCGTCACCCTCGCCATGTGCCATGGTGTCGCCGGCGTCCGGGTTATCGTAAATTTCCTGGACCATGCGATTGCATATTTGAAACAACTCGGCCGGCTTGGCGACATAAGTATCTTTGGTGCCGCGTACCGCGATGGCCTTGAGCCGCTTGTCGCCCATGATCATGCCCACCCCGCGCGAGGCGCTGGAATTGGCGTGTTCGATGGAAGCCATAAAGACCCGGTTTTCACCGGCCAGACCAATGGCTGCGACCTGGATTCGCGTGTCCTTCAACTCCGCCTGAATGATCTCTGCAGTTTCCGAAGCGCCTTTGCCCATGAGGTGGGCGGCGTCGCGTAGCTCGACTTTGTCGTTATGGATGTAAAGGTAGACCAGACTGGCAGCCTTGCCCTGCAGGATGATCTTGTCATAGCCAGCCTGTTTGAGTTCGGGCCCGAAAAAGCCGCCAAATATCGAATGGGAATAGCGGTCCGTCTGGGGTGAAATCGTATTCACCATGGTGCGGTTGGCACCGACGACCGGCGTACCGTCGAGCAGTCCAGTGCTGAAGATCAGCAGGTTGTCGGGTGAGAAGGCGTCAACCTCGGGTGGCACCCGATCCCACAGAATCTTTGCCGCCGTCCCCTGTCCGCCAAGATGGAGCTCCGTCAACTTCTCATCGGTGGCTTTGCGCTCGATGCTCCCGGTGCTGAGGTCGATCTCGAGGTTGAATCCGGTTTCTGCGTACTTCATTGGTGTTCTTGACCCTACTTTTTTGCCGGCCGACCAGCTGCATCCAGCACTAGCGTTTACCGAGCTTGGCGACTGTTTCCAGAACCTTTTGCAGTCCGTGCCTGGCGATCATCGACTCGACGCCGATCTCGACCTCGCCCAACTGCGGTTGTTGCTGCTGGACTTCCTCCTCGATCTCCTCATAAATCAGAGTGCCGTTGGGACACCATTCGACGCATTTCGGCTGCTTCAGCGGTGGCGTGTCCTCGCACATGTCGCACTTGAGGGCGAGACCGGAGTCGGGCTCCTTGAACAGGTCGCGTGACGGGCAGGACGCGCGGCAAAAGTCGCAATTGCTGTATTCCTTGCCGTCCAGGATGTACTTGTTCCTGCTGCTACATTCGGCAGCTGTGTATTCACCCGCATAGACCGGCAGGTAGATATCCTTGAGCGGGTCCTTGATGACTTGAATACGCGAGCGTGTCGGGTTGATGCTGCTGTAGCGCGGCTTGGCGTGGAAGGCAGCACACGCGAGCTCACAGGCCCTGCAGCCAATGCACTTGTTGGCATGGATGGTGATGCTCTTCCTGATCTTCCTGGCTTGAGCCATGGCACCGCCTAATCGTTGGCGGCGTCGAGCTCGCGCCACTTGTAGTCGATCACTTCCAGCAACACGCCGTTCATCTTTTTGGGGTGCACGAAAGCGAATTCACAGTCCCGAAACGAGCGCAGGCCACCGATCATCGGGTAACCCATGGCCTGAATTTCCTGAACCGCCTGCGCTGTGTTGTTGACGTTGAAACTGATCAACATCACGCCTTCGCCGCGCTTCTCAATGAACTTGGCTACATCGCCGTCCGGTGTGGTCGATTCCATCAGCTCAAAACCGACGCCACCAAGCCAGTAGCGTGCAACCCGGATCTTCTCGGGTTCATCGACGTAGGCATCGTCGGGTGCGGTTTTGCCCAGCATGGGCTCCCAGATTCTGCGTGCTTCATCGAGGTTGCGCACAGCGATGCAAATGTGATCTATCTTGTTGACTTTCATTTCTTGCTCCTCGGTTGCTCATGCGGCCTGGATCGTCGCTCAAAAAAGTATACCATGGTGTAAACTATTCAGGTCTATATTATGGTTGAATGTAATTCAAAGGGAACACCATGACCGCAAGTGCCCATATTGATCGCTTCATTCTTGACAGCATGCCGCCGCGTGAGCAGTGGCCCGAATTCATTTTCGAGACGCCCGAGCTGCAATTCCCTGAGCGCATGAATGCGGTGACCTTGCTGCTGGATCGTGCGGTTGCCGAAGGGGATGGCGAGCGTGTAGCCATTATCGGCAACGATGTCCGCTGGACCTACCGGGAGTTGCAGCAGCAGGTCAATCGACTCGCGCGCCTGCTGACAGAAGATCTTGGCGTGCAGACAGGCAACCGCGTGCTGCTGCGTGGCATGAATTCACCCTGGTTGGCAGCGGGCTGGCTGGCCATCTGGAAGGCTGGTGCTGTTGCCGTGGGTACGATGCCGCTGCTGCGCGCCAAGGAACTCAAACAGATCGTGCACCTGGCCAATATCAGTCACGCGTTTTGCGAGGCATCACTGCTTGCAGAACTGGATCTGGCCAGAGCGGACTGCCCTGAGTTGAAACATGTGCAGCTCTATGACAATGACGAGTTCAGGCAGCGTCTGACTGGCAAGTCGGACCAGTTCGACGCCATCGATACCGCTGCCGACGATCCGGCCCTGGTTGCATTTACTTCCGGCACCACCGGTGTGCCCAAGGGCTGTATCCACACACACCGGGACATCCTTGCCATGTGCGAGGTGGTTCCGCGCCATTGTCTGAAACCCAGCCGCGATGACGTCTTCATCGGCACGCCGCCACTGGCCTTCACCTTTGGTCTGGGTGGGCTCCTTTGTTTTCCGATGCATGCGCGTGCCAGCACCGTGCTGCTGCCCAGGCTGCCACCCGATGCGCTGATCGCCGCCATGGAGAAGTACCACGCCACGCTGTGCGTCACTTCACCAACCGGCTATCGGCAAATGACACCACTGGTCGGCCAGCATGATCTGAGTTCACTCAGGAAGTGTCTGTCCGCAGGCGAAGCGCTTCCGGTGCCGACTCGCGACCAGTGGCGCGCTGCCACCGGCATCCAGATCCACGATGGCATCGGCGGTACCGAAGTGATCCACATCTACCTTGCCAGCGACCCGGACAATTACCGGGTCGGAGCACTGGGCAAGCCGCTGCCAGGCTACCGGGCGATGCTGGTTGACAAGGACATGAATCCTGTGCCCCCCGGCAAGGAGGGCTGGCTGGCACTCAAGGGTCCCACGGGTTGCCGTTATCTGGCCGACAAGCGCCAGACCGACTATGTGCGCAAGGGATGGAACATCACAGGCGATACCTACCACACCGATGCAGACGGCTACTATTACTTTCACGCCAGGGTTGACGACATCATCGTGACCTCGGGTTACAACGTTGCCAGCCCCGAAGTTGAATCGGTGCTGCTGGAGCACCCGGCTGTCGCTGAGTGCGGGGTCATTGGCGTTCCCGATCCTGATCGGGGTCAGGTGCTGAAGGCATTTGTGGTCTTGAAGCCGGGTTGGACGGGCGATGCGCAACTGGTCAAGGAACTCCAGGATTTTGTGAAGAACAACGCCGCGCCCTACAAGTATCCGCGCGTCGTCAGCTTTGTCGCTACGCTGCCGCGCACCGAGACGGGCAAGCTGCAGCGCTTCAAGTTGAAGGAAATCAAGGAGCCGGGCCGCGCCGCCTGACACCTCTCCATGAGCAAGTCCACCCCGGAGAGATACAAGATCGGCATCGATGTGGGTGGCACGTTCACCGACTTCGCGCTGATGGGCGGCAAGGGCCGCGCTATCGTCCACAAGCAGTTGTCAACACCGGCCGATCCGTCCATCGCGGTGATGGCTGGTCTTGCTGCATTGGCACAGGCAGAGGGTCTGGGCTTCGATTCGTTTTTGAGCCAGGTAGCGCTCATCGTGCACGGTACCACGGTGACAACCAACGCGGTCCTCACCGGCCGCACCGCACGCACGGCACTGCTGACGACACGAGGCTTTCGCGATACGCTGCAGATGCGCCGCGGCGTGCGCGAGATGATGTACGACAACCGCTGGCATGCGCCCGAGCCCATCGTGCCACGCCACTTGCGGCTACCGATCACCGAGCGCCTTGATGCCGCAGGCCGCGAGTTGGTGGCGCTCGATGCGACCGATGTGGCAACGGCGATCCAGACGATGCGTGAGCAGGGGGTCGAGGCAGTGGCGATCTGCTTTATGCACGGTCATGGCAGCGCCGCACATGAAGAGGAAACTGCGCTTCTGGTGCAGCAGGCCATGCCGAAGGCCTATCTGTCGGTGTCATCGCGCGTGTTGCCGCAAGTGCGGTTTTACGAGCGCACCAGCACCACGGTGCTTAACGCGGGGGTCGGGCCCATCCTGGCGCACTACCTGGACCGGCTGAACGCCCGTCTGGCCCAGGCGCAATGGCGTGGCACCTTGCTCATCATGCAGTCCAACGGTGGCACTGC
>CAZZLB010000235.1:0-2272 GCA_964654655.1 uncultured Rhodoferax sp.
CCGTCACACAGGGTGCTATCACACCTGACCGAGGCGAAGATTTGGAAATGAAAATCGACAGTGCAACATCTGCCGAGGAATTATCCCGAATCCTATTCTCACAATCTTAAACATTCATAGTATCTAGTCACTTGGAGGTGACAACTTGGCTACAAACTACACATCGACAGACTCAGCGTCTCTCGGAGGTACCGCTGGTAGCGCAGGTTTAGTACAGAAGGCGTATGACAAGTTCATTGAATTTGCTCTACGCGACGAACCTCTTATTCGTTCTGTAGCAGACAAGCGCCCAGTAAGCCCAACTAACAACGGTAACGTTGTTGTTCTTCAGAAGTATGCAGACCTTGCTAACGCAACAACTGCACTAACAGAAACATCAGACCTTGATGGTGTAACAATCGGAACTCCTACATCTGTGACAATCACAATGCAAGAGTTCGGTAATGCTACAACCAACACTCGCGCTCTACAATTGTTCTCATTGACAACAGTAGACCCAGACATCGTAACATTGATGGCTCGCAACCAGGCAGATTCAATCGACGCACTTGCTATGACAGCACTTCGCGGCGGTTCAAACGTAATCTACTCAGGTTCAACAGCAACATCTACAGCAACTATCACAGCAGCAGCAACATTGTCAACAGCAAATGTTGCCAAGGCAGTTGCCAAGTTGCGTGGTAACAAGGCTTCAGGAAAGCGTGGAATGGAATTCTGGGCTGGTATTCACCCAGATGTCGCTCACGACCTAATGCTTGAGGCAACATCTGCAGGATGGGTTATCCCTAATGCTTATGGTTCTGACCAGTCTCGTATCTGGACAGGTGAAGTTGGCAAGTACAAGGGTGCATTCTTCGTTGAATCCCCACGCCTTTACTCAGCAACTGATGGTGCTTCATCTGCAAAGGTGTATCGCACAATCATCTGCGGACAGCAAGCACTTGCTGAGGCAGTGGCAGAAGAGCCACACACAGTTATCGGTCCAGTTACCGATAAGTTGAACCGCTTCCGTCCAATCGGATGGTACGGCGTTCTAGGCTTCGCACGTTTCCGTGAAGAGGCTCTATACCGCATCGAATCAGGTTCATCAATCGCTTAATTGATTGACGCTTGAGTAGGGGCAGCAATGTCCCTACTCAGGAGTAAGTTCATTAAGGAGAACAATGACAACTTATACATTTACTACACCCGTAGTAGAAGAAGGTCCTACTGGTGGTCACCGCTTGTTCTACTTCTTTAGGCTTAACCGAGGCATCACAATTACCCGCACTGGTGCCTCATATTCTAGTGGACGTTACTTTTCACAAGATGAACTAGAAGCAGTTGACGAGTACTGGCTAGGTGGACACGAACATCCTGGTATCAGCGAAGCAACTAAGGCAGCAATGATTGCTGCAGACATTGACGTTACAGAAGCAAACTTTGTAGCAGAGTAGGGACAAATGAGTTTACATCAAAGAACAAAGCATCCTGAATATGTTGAAGGTTGTTTCGGATGCAAAGTATCAACTCTTGAATTAAATACTGGGGATGC
This sequence comes from uncultured Rhodoferax sp., assembly GCA_964654655.1. Lineage (GTDB taxonomy): Bacteria > Pseudomonadota > Gammaproteobacteria > Burkholderiales > Burkholderiaceae_C > Rhodoferax. The sequence goes on from CAZZLB010000235.1 coordinate 1,535, forward strand.
TGGCAGACCAATTGCTGACAAGCAATGGCAAAGTAGATTGAAGTTCTACAAGGATGCTAGGAACCAAGGTATTCAACCAGCAGGTACCCATCGTGGTCAGGTTGAGGCAGCAATTGAAGCAAGTGAAACATTGGGCAAGGCATACGACGCTGGCACAATGGGAGTACGAGCAGACAAGGTTACGAAGTCCGTAGCCGAAGTGATGAAAGCGGTGGAGTAAATGATGAAGAACAAGGCATACAAAATGGGCGAGAAGATGGAATCTAAGAAAGAAAAGATGATGGAAATGAAGATGGGTAAGAAGAAGATGGTCAAGAAGGCTGCTAAGAAAATGGGCAAGAAGAAGTAATGAAGAAGGCAGCCAAGGTTAAGAAGGTCGCTAAAGTTATGAAGGAGTTCAAGTCAGGAACTCTACATTCAGGCAAGGGTGGACCAGTAGTTAAGTCTCGTAAGCAAGCAGTTGCTATCGCAATGAGCGAAGCAAAGATGGCAAAGAAAAAGAAGAAGTAAAATGGCAGCAGACCCAAGACTAAAGCGAGCAGGAGTTGCTGGTTTCAATAAGCCAAAGCGCACACCATCTCACCCAACTAAGTCACACGTAGTTGTGGCTAAAGAAGGCGATAAAGTCAAGACTATTCGCTTTGGTCAACAGGGTGTTACTGGTGACAAGCAGCCTACAAAGCGTCAGGCTTCATTCAAAGCACGTCACGCTAAGAACATTGCCAAAGGCAAGATGTC
>CAZZLB010000235.1:2372-5299 GCA_964654655.1 uncultured Rhodoferax sp.
TACTTTGGGTAGATTCAGATGTTGTTATCAGTCCAGATACTTTCAAGTTACTTTGGGATAACAAAGATGTTGAGAAGCGCCCTATCCTTTCGGGGGTCTACTTTACAACTGACCATCCTGAAGAACCGCTGATGGAGCCAATGCCAACACTGTTCTGGTTTGTCGCTCAAGGCGAAGAGGTAGGAATCAAGCGAGTCCATCCTCTGCCAAAAGATAAGTTGTTACAAGTAGGAGCAGCGGGTATGGGATTTGTCCTAATGCACCGCAGTGTAGTTGACCGTATCCGTGAGGTCCTACCGACTGTTCCACTGTTCTCAGATGTAGGACACGGAAAAAGTTTTATGGGTGAAGACATTTATTTCTTCGCCCTATGTGACAAGGCTGATATTCCAGTCTGGGCACATACTGCAGCAACGGTTCCGCATATGAAGCGGTTCTCCTTTGATGTTAACTATTACGACGCGTTCGTAGGGAATAAGAGGAAATAATGTCATACACCTTGAGTCAGATGATTGATGAGGTTGTTGTCAATCTTGCAGGTTATACATTCCAGCAAGACAGAGCAACGTACCTGAAGACTGCGGTTACTACAACTACATCATCAAGTGCCTCACCTTTGATTTTGTCTCTAGGTTCAACTGACAATGTTGGTAAGGGAGTCGTCGAGATTGACGAAGAGTTGCTTTATGTAGACTCTTATGACCGCATCGCAAACACCGCAACGATTGCTCCCTTTGGACGTGGTTACCTAGGTACTACTGCTGCTACACATATTGCAGACTCTAAGGTAACCATCTCCCCAACATTCCCACGAGCAATGATTAAGCGTTCAATCAATGACACTATCCGCTCCCTTGGAGCAAGCATCTTTGCTGTAAAGTCAACAACATTTACATTCAATGCAGCCCAGAACACATACGCTTTTAATAACCTAAATATCAAGAATATCTTGAAGATGTCTTGGCAAGATGTTGGACCAACTCAAGAGTGGGTTCCAATCCGCAAGTGGGACTTTGATTCAATTGCAGATTCAACTGCATTTGGCTCAGGTGCTCAGTCAGTAACAATTGGCTCATATCCAATGCCAGGTCGTACAGTGCAGGTTATCTATGCAACTGACCCAGTTGAGTTCACATCTAATTCTCAGGACTATGCAACACAGACAGGACTTCCTGAGTCAACACGAGATGTCGTAATCCTAGGAGCAGCATACCGATTGCTTTCATTCCTAGACCCAGCACGGGCAGCACAGACCAGCCCACAGGCTGATGAGACAGATGCTAAGCGTCCATATGGTGCATCACAGAGTGCGACCAAGCAACTATATGCACTTTACTCCCAGCGCCTACAAGAAGAAACAAAGGCGCATCAAAAGAATTATCCACCACGAGTTCACTTCTCCCGCCGATAGGAACCTAAATGACAACAAGAAAATACTCATCTCGCTCTCAGCAAACTACGCTGAGTGCAGCACTAACATCATCTGCTACAAGTGCAACTGTCGTATCAGGCTCTGGTCTGCTTGGTGGTGTGACCATCTCTGCAGGAGAAACCTTCACAGTTGTCATCGACCCAGATACAGCCATTGAAGAAATTGTAGATGTCACCGCTGTCAGTACTAACACGCTAACAATCACACGTGGCATTGATGGCTCAACTGGACAGGCTCACTCAGCAGGTGCAGTGGTTCGACATATGGCAATTGGTCGTGACTATCGTGAAGCCAACACACACATCGAGGCTAGCACTGGCGTACACGGTGTTACAGGGGCTGTGGTAGGTACTACAGATACTCAGACTCTGACTAATAAGACTCTTACTTCTCCTACTCTTACTACTCCAGCACTTGGTACTCCAGCATCTGGAACTCTAACTAATGCCACTGGTCTACCAATCTCAACTGGTGTGTCAGGTCTAGGCACTGGTGTTGCTACATTCCTTGCTACTCCATCTAGTGCAAACCTACGTGGTGCGCTAACAGATGAAACAGGAACAGGTGCAGCAGTCTTTGGCACTAGCCCAACAATTGCTACACCAACAATTACTAGTCCGACCATCACAGGCACAGGAACTATTGCAGGTACCTTCACAGGTAACCTGACTGGTAATGTGACTGGAACTGTATCTGGTAATGCTGGCACAGTAACCAATGGTGTGTATACAACTGACACTGGCACAGTCACCAGCACAATGATTGCTGATGGAACTATCGTAAATGCAGATGTTAATACTTCTGCTCAGATTGCATACAGCAAGTTAGCATTAACTAACAGTATTGTTAATGCTGATATTAATGCATCTGCTGCTATTGACAAAACTAAGATTTCAGGAACAGCAATTACTGCTGGAGATACTGGAACTGTAACATCGACTATGATTACAGATGGAACAATCGTTAATGCGGATATTAACGCTTCTGCAGCAATTGACTGGACAAAGATTGCTCCATCATCAACAGTATCTGCGACTGAACTTGGATACCTAGATGGAGTTACTAGCGCAGTACAGACTCAGTTAGATGCTAAGTTGGCAACTGCTACTGCTGCATCTACTTATGCGCCACTGGCTAGCCCAGCGCTAACTGGTATACCTACAGCACCTACTGCTGCTGCTAACACAAACACAACTCAGGTTGCTACTACTGCTTATGTTCAGACTGAAATCAATGACTTGATTGCTTCTGCCCCTGGTGCGTTAGATACACTTAATGAGTTGGCTGCAGCACTTGGTAACGATGCATCATTCTCGACTACAGTAACTAATAGTCTTGCAACTAAGTTGCCTTTGGCTGGTGGCACTATGTCAGGTGCTATTGCTATGGGAACCAACAAGATTACAGGTCTTGGGACTCCTACATCATCAACCGATGCAGTAACTAAGGCTTACGCTGATACAATGCTTCCACTAGCAGGTGGAACAATGTCTGG
>CAZZLB010000236.1:0-5283 GCA_964654655.1 uncultured Rhodoferax sp.
TCTTCCAGAATGTCCTGCGCTGACTCAACCAGCTTGGCACCCTGCTTGATCAGTGCATGGCAACCGCGTGCCTGCGGCGAGTGAATCGAGCCGGGGATGGCAAAAACATCTTTGCCCTGATCCGCCGTCAGCCGTGCTGTGATCAGTGAGCCAGAGCGCAGCGCAGCTTCCACGACCAGCGTACCCTGCGCCAGGCCGGCAATGAGGCGATTGCGCTTCGGGAAATTGGGGGTCAAAGGGGGTGTTCCCAGCGGATACTCGCTTAGCAACAGGCCATGACGTGCGATCCGGTGTGCCAGTTCCAGATGCCGTTTGGGGTACACACGGTCCAGTCCGGTGCCAACCACCGCCACCGTGGCCAGGCGCTCGGAGCTGATGGTCAGGCCATCGAGTGCACCCTCGTGGGCCGCGCCGTCGATGCCCAGAGCCAGACCGGAGACGATCGCCAGGCCCGCATCAGCGAGCGCTTTGGAAAAGAGCCGCGCATTGGCACTTCCTTGTGGTGTCGGGTTGCGGCTTCCAACCACCGCGATGCTCTTGCCCATTGCGTCTGCCAGACCGCGGCCGGCAAGTTTGCCGGCACCGAGCAGATAGAGCATCAGGGGCGGATCGTCAATGGTCAGAAAAGACGCCGGGTAGTCGGCGTCGCCCAGCACCAGTATCTGACGCCGAGCAGCCCCCTCGCCGGATTCCTGCAGCCATCGCCAGCTCAGTTCAAGCAGTTCAGGCAATTCGGCTGGCGTCTGACGCAGCGCCCGGGCCTGAGCGTCCCCGACGACCTGTCGCAGCGCGGTGCCTGGTTGATCGAACACCGAGGGCGGGAGGCCGAACGCGCTGAGCAGTTTGCGCGCCGTGATGTTGCCAATGCCTGGTGTCAGTGTCAGGCGCAGCCAGCCCTCAAGTTCGAGCCGCTGCATGGACTGCATGGCCAGATGCTTAACGCGGATTGACCAGTCGGTCGCCGACGCGCACGCTGTCGGTGATTTCAAGAATCAGCGCGTAGGATACCCGGTCGAAGGTCTTGAATACCATCAGCAAGCCGTTGCGCTCATCGGGCAGTTTCAATTCGGTTCGTGCATCATCGGTCTTGTCGACCAGGCGTGCGCCGTCCTTCAGAATCGCCAGCACATGTCCGTTTTCGATGCCGTCCCGCGTCCCGCGATTGATGGCCACCACCTGGTTCTGTGCCGCGTTGACGACAGCGTTACCGTAGACAGAAACGATTCTCGCGTCGGTTTTGACTTGCGGCGCATGAGGTGCGTAATTGAGCAATTGCCGTTGAGGTTCGGGTAGCATCCGGTCGCCGACGCGAATTTCTTCCTTGGCGGCAATGATGTCGATCGTGGCTGGAATCATGTCAGTCCGCGTCTTGCCGTCGCGGTCCTGCGACTGCTCTGTCGCCTCGCTGCGTGCGAGCAGCGCCTTGCCCAGGTACTGTGCCTCCAGACCCAGAACCTCGCCGGTGATCGGGTCCTTCAGCGCTGTGGCTTCGCGAAATATCCGGTACACCTGCTGCTTCTGGCTGAGGTCATCGAGCAGCGCGGCCTGTGCCGGGCCGCGGGCGTAGGCGCGGTCACCCCGGGTCAGCAGGACGCGTCCTTCCTGGGTGGCCACAATGCGTGGCGCCGAGCGCATCGCGCTTTCGTCAACGATCACTGGTTCTGCGAGGTAGGGCTCAATCAAGTGGAACTTCAGCGCGGGCACAGCTCCATTGCCCAGTGTTTCGTAGCGGGTACGGGGTGACCAGCGCACCGCAGCCGGCGGCTCGGCGCCGGCTGGGACAGCTCCGGCAACGGTCGCGGCCCCAGGGTCGGCAGCCAGCCGCAGGATCGCTTGTCCGTCCTTCTTTTCCAGGTGGAGTTTTTGTCCCGGGTAAATCAGGTGTGGATTCTTGATTTCGGCCAGATTCATGCCCCACAACTCGGGCCAACGCCAGGCAGATTTCAGGAACAGGGTGGAGATACCCCACAAGGTGTCCCCGGACTTGACGCTGTAGCTCTCTGGGGCGTTGACAGCGAGCGCGCTCAGCGCAACGCCGCCTTGCGCGACCTGTTTCGCTGTGGCCTGCTGCTGGGTTGTTATCGCGGGCGCTTGAGCCATGACTGGCGGCATCGCGAGTATTGCCAGCGTCAGGCTGGTGAGTTGCGTCGCCACTTTGAATTTCGCGGTCCTGCTGATTGTCATGATCGATTGCACTGGGTTCCCTTATGAAATCTGGCGTAATTTTGCTCTCAAGCCCTTCGCAGGGCAACGCTTTTGGCCTGCGCAAGCTGGCAGGTGACACAAAAGTGGCGAAAATAGCGACATCTGCAAACCGATTAAAACATGGCTTTACTCCCCCTTCTTTTCTTCCCTGACCCGCGACTGCACACTGTTGCCAGAATGGTACCGGCGGTTGACGAGCGCGTTCGCAGACTGGTCGCCGACATGCTGGAAACCATGTACGAGGCCAAGGGCATCGGTCTGGCAGCGACGCAGGTTGATGTCCACGAGCGCGTGATCGTCATGGACGTTTCCGAGCAGCGCGACCAGCCAGTGGTCCTGATCAATCCGCAGCTTGTCTGGACCAGTGCTTCCACGCACCTCAACGAGGAGGGCTGCCTGTCAGTGCCTGGCATCTATGACGGCGTTGAGCGTTTCGACGCGGTCACGGTCAGCGCCCTTGATGGCAGGGGTCAGTCCCGCGAGCTGCAGGCCGAAGGCTTGCTGGCAGTCTGCATCCAGCACGAAATGGACCACTTGCTGGGCAAGGTTTTTGTTGAATACCTGTCACCCCTGAAACGCAACCGGATCAAGAAAAAGATGCTCAAGGCCCAGCGTGAGGATGCCCGGTGAGACTGATCTTCGCCGGCACGCCCGAGTTTGCCCGGGTGGCGCTGGAACAACTGCACCAGGGCGGTCACGAAATTGTGTTGGTGATGACGCAGCCGGACCGTCCCGCCGGGCGCGGCATGAAGCTGCACGCATCCAGCGTCAAGCAATACGCGGTCGAGCACGGCATGCCGGTGGCGCAGCCGCGCAGCCTCAGACTTGACGGCAAGTACATCGAAGATGCGCGGGCTGCCAAAGCGGCCATCGACGCGGCGCAGGCCGATGCCATGGTGGTGGCAGCCTATGGCCTTATCTTGCCGCAATGGGTGCTTGATACACCACCTTACGGTTGTTTCAATATCCACGCATCCTTGCTGCCACGCTGGCGCGGTGCGGCGCCGATTCATCGCGCGATCGAGGCCGGTGATACACAGACCGCTGTCACCATCATGCAGATGGACGCCGGTCTCGACACCGGTGACATGTTGATGGCACACACCGTCCCGATAGAGGCCAGTGACACGACCGGCAGTTTGCAGGACAGGTTGGCACAGCTTGGCGGGCGACTGATGCTGCTGGCGCTGCAAAAGGCCGAGGCAAAGGCCTTGAAGCCGGTGCCGCAGAGCGAGCAAGGCGTTACTTATGCACAAAAGATTGAAAAGAGCGAAGCGGTCATGGACTGGCGCCAAGGCGCTGACAAGCTTGCGCGCAAGGTTCGGGCATTCAATCCGCATCCCGGCGCCACCACGACGCTGAACGGCGAAACCCTGAAAATCTGGAGGGCATTGCAGGCGCCTGTTGCAGCGCCAGCGGGCACACAGCCAGGTACGGTCCTGCTGGTGGAGCCGCAGGGTCTGGCGGTGGCAGCGAAGGACTCGGTGCTCGTTGTCACCGAATTGCAGCGTCCAGGAGCCAAACGCATGCACGTCGCTGATTTTCTGCGTGGCTGTGTGGTGCAGCCAGGCATGGTTTTCGAGAATCCGGCCTGATGTTCTTTCTGCCAGGCAACTACCGACATCCGGAATTTCGGCAGGGTGTGCTTGATTCTCTGGGCATTGCACCGGGGATTGCAGCCTGGGGTTTGATGACCGGCGTGGCGATGATGAATTCAGGCATGAGCACGGTCGAGGCCTTGCTGATGGCTGTCATCGTCTTCGCCGGCAGTTCACAACTGGCCGCCATTCCGCTGCTGGCCGCGGGCGCGCCAATGTGGGTGGTGCTGGCGACTGGTTTCTGTGTCAATCTTCGCTTCGTCGTTTTCAGTGCGCACCTGCGCCCCTACATGATGCATCTGCCGCTGTGGCGGCGCCTGCTGACCGGCTACCTGACCACCGATCTGAGTTACGTGCTGTTTACCAGACGCTATCCGGCGCATGGTGGTGATAGTGCGCGCTTGCAGGAGCAGCAGGCGTATCTGGCCGGGAATTGCGGCATCAGCTGGGTTTCGTGGGTCGGTTGCAGCGTGATTGGTGTCGTGCTGGCCAACTGGATTCCAACGCACTGGGGTTTGGGTTTTGCCGGCATTCTGGCCCTGATTGGCATTTTGTGTTCACTGGCGTCGAGTCGCATGCGCCTGGCGTCCGCAGGCGTGGCAGCTGCTGCCGCCATCGCTGCCTTTGCACTGCCCTTCAAGCTCAACATCCTGCTCGCCATCGCGGCTGCCGTGGCGCTCTGTCTGACGCTGGAAAAACCATGAACGCGCAGAGCGATCCGTGGACCCTTCTCATCATCGTCGGACTGGCTGGTGTGACGATGCTGACGCGCTGCTTTTTCTTCATTTCCAGCAAACCGTGGAGCCTGCCCTCGTGGGCGCAGCGCGGCCTGCAGTACGCTCCGATCGCCGCGCTGGCGGCGGTCATTGCGCCCGAAGTGCTGATGACGCAGGGGCAGTTCATCAGCACCTGGCAGGACGCGCGCCTGTTTGCCGCTGCTGCGGGCGCGCTCTGGTTCTTTTGGCGCAAGGGTGCTGGGCAGGCCGTTTTGGGAACCATCATCGTCGGCATGGCAGTGTACCTGCCGCTGCACCTCGGGCTGGGTTGGTAAGGCCTGAGGACGGCGCGCTTCTACAATCTGCCCAGCAACACTTATTGACAGGTTTTTTTCATGAACGCTATTCGTTTTTCCGACCTCTGTGCCAGTGGCCAGATCCAAGGCAAGCGCGTCTTTATCCGGGCTGACCTGAATGTGCCGCAGGACGATGCTGGCCAGATCACGGAGGACACCCGCATTCGCGCCTCCTTGCCCTGCATCCGCATGGCGCTGGACGCCGGTGCTGCCGTGATGGTGACTTCGCATCTGGGGCGCCCCACCGAGGGCGAATTCAAGCCGGCTGATTCGCTCGCACCGGTGGCCCGACGCATGGCTGAACTGCTGGGGCGCGAGGTTCCCCTGCTGGCCAACTGGCTTGACGGGGTCAGCGTGCAGCCGGGGCAACTGGTGCTGCTGGAGAACTGCCGCGTCAACAAGGGCGAG
>CAZZLB010000237.1:0-4595 GCA_964654655.1 uncultured Rhodoferax sp.
GAGCGCAACTACCACTGGAAGACTTTTCTAGAGGTCTACCTTGAGGACTACCACGTCGGCCCCTTCCACCCCGGACTCAGCAGCATGGTCACCTGCGACGATCTGCGCTGGGAGTTCAAGCAGCATTACTCGGTTCAGACGGTGGGCAACGCGAGCCCCGCTGGGCGAGCAGGCAGTGCCGTCTATCAGCGCTGGCAGGATGCACTTCGCAGCTACCGCAAGGGGGAGCCCAGCAAGTACGGAGCCATCTGGCTGACCTACTACCCCCACATCATGGTCGAGTGGTACCCCCATGTGCTGACGGTCTCGACCCTGCACCCAAGAGGTGTCGACAAGACACTGAACGTGGTCGAGTTCTACTACCCGGAAGAGATTCAAGCCTTTGAGCGTGAATTCGTCGAAGCTCAGCAGGCCGCCTACATGGAGACCTGCATCGAAGACGACGAAATCGGCGAACGCATGGATGCGGGTCGCCGAGCACTGATGGAGCGCGGCGACAACGAAGTCGGCCCCTACCAAAGTCCCATGGAAGACGGCATGCAACACTTTCACGACTGGTATCGTGGGCAGATGCAGCTCTGACGCCGATGCAGGCGTTATGGATGGTTCTGGGGTCCTTCTTTTTTGCCACCATGGCGGTTGGCGTCAGGGTTGCGTCGCTTAGTTTCAACACTTTCGAACTGGTTTTTTATCGTGGCGTCGTCAGCGTGGTTTTCATCGCGCTGGTGCTGCGTGCCAGGGGCACGCCCCTGAGAACGCCGGTGCCCATGATGCATGCGTGGCGCAGCGTTATCGGCGTCCTGTCACTCGGATCGTGGTTTTATGCGATTGCCCATCTGCCTCTGGCTACGGCCATGACCCTGAACTACATGAGCGGTGTCTGGGTCGCTGCCTTTATTGTGGGCGGCGCGATGCTTTTTGGCCGCGCCGAACGTCAAGGCCCATTGATGGCGACCGTGCTGGCTGGCTTTGCCGGAGTCGTCATGATGCTGCGACCCACTATCGAGCAGAACCAGCTGTTTGCCGGATTGATCGGCCTGCTCTCGGGACTCGGAGCAGCACTGGCCTATATGCAGGTCACTGCCTTGGGCAAGGCGGGAGAGCCTGAGGGTCGCACTGTCTTCTATTTCTCACTCGGGTCCACCGTCTGCGGACTGGCAGGCATCGCGTGGACAGGAATGAGTTCCTGGAGTTCCGTGAGTTGGCAGGGCATCGCATGGCTTGTGCCGATTGGGATACTGGCGTCTCTGGGACAGTGGTGCATGACACGCGCCTACAGCAGAGGTTCGACTTTGCTGGTGGCAAATTTACAATATTCCGGGATTCTGTTCGGCGCTTTCTACAGCCTGCTCCTGATTGGCGACAGCATTCCCCTCATCGGATGGGCCGGGATGGCGTTGATTGTGGCCAGCGGACTGGCTGCAACGGTGCTGCGCACCCGCATCCTGCCGGATACGCCAGCGGAAGTTCACTGAAAGCACGACATCATCACAAGGTTTTACCAGAGAAGGCCATCGAATGTACAAAACACTGATATCCGTCACGCAACTCAAAGACCTTCTTGGTAGCGGGCAGCCCTGCATGGTGTTTGACTGCAGCTTTGAACTGGGCAAGCCCCTGATCGGCTCGCAGCAGTACGAGCAGTCTCACATTGCTGGCGCTGTCCGTGCGGATCTGGATCGGCACCTGAGCGCAGCCAAAGGCGCGACCGACACTGCATCGGGCGGACGCCATCCCCTGCCCTCACGGGAGACATTCGCCGCATGGCTTGGCAGCATCGGTTTTCACAATCAGATGCAGGCCGTGGTTTACGACCGCCAAGGGGTCAACTACTGCGGTCGGCTCTGGTGGATGCTGAAATGGGTCGGCCATGAGAATGCAGCGGTGCTGGACGGTGGCCTGCAGGCCTGGCTGGCCAGTGATGGCGCAGTTGAAAGCGGTGTGACAAGGTCCGGCGCAGCCGTCAGATTCTCCTTGACCGAGGCGAAAGCAGCATTGCGCTCGATCGCTCAGGTCGCCAGCCAATTGGGCCGCGCCGAACAAAGCTTGATTGACGCACGGGGCGCTCCGCGCTTCAGGGGTGAAGTCGAACCGCTGGACCCGGTTGCCGGGCATATACCCGGCGCATTGAATCGCCCGTTTGGTCAGAATTTCGACTCTGAGGGGAAGTTCAAGCCAGCACAGCAACTCAGAGCCGAATTTGAGGAACTGCTGGGACAACGCGATCCGGCAAGCGTCGTGCATCACTGTGGTAGCGGTGTCAGCGCGGTACCCAACATCATCGCCATGGAAGTTGCCGGACTGGGTCGCAGCGCCCTGTACGCAGGCAGTTGGAGTGAGTGGTGCAGTGACCCGGCCAGGCCAGTAGCGCAGGGTTAGGCGCTGCCAAATTTTGTATCAAATCGGATACCGATTTTTTGCAGTAGTGGCGTTGGGAGCAGACCGCCAGCGCAAACAATCACCGCATCGTTAGGGTGTTGGCGCAGGACTCCATCGCATTCAATCTCGACATGGTGGTCCTGTATGCGCTGCACCCTGGAATTCAGCATCACCCGCAACCGTCCAGCGTCTTGCTGCTGTTCCAACAAGATTCTGTTTTTTTGCTTCACTCTGGAAAATGCGGCACTGCGGTATGAAAGAATGACATCGGTATCGGGCTGCTCGGACAACGCGATGGCCGCCTCCAGTGCGCTGTCGCCGCCCCCGACTACCAGCACTGCCTGGCCCTGGAACTGCGCAGGATCAGACAGTCTGTACATCACTTTGGACGATTCCTCGCCAGGGATTTCAAGCTTTCGCGGAGTTCCCCTACGCCCCATCGCCAGCAGGACCGTTCCTGCGCTGTAACTTGCCTTGTCAGTCCGAACCACAAACGAGTCGTCCACTCTTTCAATCGCTTCCATTCGTTCCCGAAAAGAAATCCTCAACCCTGTCTTGTGAACCACGTCGAGCCAGAATTCAAGCAGTTTCTCCTTTTGCACTTCACCAAATTTGACTTTGCCAACCAGCGCCAGGTCAACCGGCGCGGTCATCGCAATCTTCTGCCGTGGATAGTGATAGACAGAGCCCCCGAGCGAGTCTTCCTGCTCCAGAATTTTGTAGCGTAGCTTGTGCTCAATTGCCGACAAACCAGCAGAGATGCCAGCCGGCCCGCAGCCGACAATAATCAGGTCGAAATCAGCATGGGCCTGCGATTTTCGCTTTCGTATCGAATCCACAGCCTGACGTCCCTGTTGCGCCGCCTTGCGGATCAAGCCCATGCCACCCAACTCACCCGCAATGTAAATGCCAGGAACATTGGTCTCAAAGCCGGGACTGATGTTGGGAATGTCTATCCCCCGCTTCTCTGTGCCAAAAACCAATTTGATCGCTTCCACGGGACAGGCGGCAAGACAGGCACCATGGCCAATACAGTGAGCGGCGTTGATCAGAACCGCTTTGCCGTTCACCACGCCCAGAGCGTTCTCAGGACAGGCTTTCGCACAAGCGCCCGAACCCATGCAGTTTTTCAGGTCTACCACTGGATGCAATGAGGGTGGCTCAGTCAGCCCGCTTTCAATCGACTCACGCAACTTCACGGAGTTGCCTGTCTGGATGCGTTGGTGACGCCTGAGATAAAGGACCATCACAACGACTATGACGGCAAGGTAGAGATACAGGTAGTTCATGTGGCTCAAGAAACAAATTGGCAAGATATGCCCGAGACACAGCGACTTTACTCCTTCACAGCTTCACTTATCTCCATCTTCAATCCCACTTGGTGTAAGCATTGCCCTTGCTGCCCAGCGGTTTGTGACAACCCGAGACAGAACAGTCGGTCTTGCCACTGGCCTGATGCGTCAGTGACTTCCTCTCCATGCTTCCCTGGTAACTTGTGCCAGTCGCATGACAGGACTTGCACCAGCCGGCGCCGTTGCCCATGCTGGCGTTATGGTTCATCTTCTCGGTGGCCCACGAAGAAGTGCTGCTGTGACAGGCCTTGCAATCCATCGCTGCACCATTGAGCAGTTGCGCTTCCGGAACATGATTGGCCATCTTTGCCATGGCACCGCCCGCTGTCCCCTGCGACGTGTAGCCTCCACCGTGGCATGACTTGCAGGTGGCTGTACTTACAACCGTATGGTTCATCGTGACCGCCGTGTGAAAGCTGACCTGTGACTTGTGGCAGGAGTCGCACTTGGCGACGCCGGCCGGTACCGGGATATGAACGGCGGATTTGCTGACGGCCGACGTTGAGCCGTTGTGACAGGTATCACAGGTTCCCGTGCCAACTGCATTGGCGCCAGCATGGGTGTACTGAACATTCAGCCAGTTACTCGTGGATTTGTGGCAAGTCTCACAAACCGTCGCTCCGCTGTGCGTTGCGGTGTTGGGCTTGGCAGTCAGTCCGTAGGCCGTTGTCGCATGGCAGCTCGCGCAACCTGTTGCAACCGACACATTGGCGTGGAACTTGGACGGTACCCATAGCGGATATTTGTGACAGGTGCCACAGTTCGCGGTGGTCGGAATATGGTTGCTCTTCTTGGCAGTGGCAGTAACTCCGTTGTGACAACTCGTACACGTGGTCGCGCTGGTGAATGTGCTGTGGTCAACTT
>CAZZLB010000237.1:4695-5280 GCA_964654655.1 uncultured Rhodoferax sp.
CACTCGTCCCGTTGTGACAACTCGTACACGTGGTCGCGCTGGTGAATGTGCTGTGGTCAACTTTCGCACCACTCCAGGTGGAGGTCGTCTTGTGGCAGCTCTCGCAGTTGCCCGTCACGCTGGCATGCACGGCTGTGGCCGGTTTGCTGGTCAGTCCGTAACTGCCGCTCAGGTGGCAGCTTGCGCACTGTGTGCTCAAGGAGACGTTCTGGTGCAACAACCCAGGGTTCCAGCTGGTGTAGCCGGCCTTGTGGCAAGTGTCGCAGTTGTTGATCACCACACCCGTCAACGACTTGTAGGGTATGTGGTTGGAGGTCGGTCCATCAGCCGGTGGGTTGGCTCCGCTGTGGCAGCTCGAACACTGGTTGGCCACTACCGCCTGGGTGTGGTTCCAGCTCGTCGGCGTCCAGCCCGTCACACGGTGGCAGCTCGCGCAGTTGGCCGTGGTCGGTATGTGTACCGCGTTCTTGCCCGTCGCACTCGTCCCGTTGTGACAACTCGTACACGTGGTCGCGCTGGTGAATGTGCTGTGATCTGCCTTGGCTCCCGTCCAGATCGTGGTCGATTTGTGGCAGCTCTCGCAAC
>CAZZLB010000238.1:0-5250 GCA_964654655.1 uncultured Rhodoferax sp.
TCTCTGTCGTGCCGTAACCGGTGATGATGACGACTGGCGTCCAGGGTTGGCTGGCTTTGACCCGCTCTGCCAATTCAACACCGTCCATACCGGGCATCTTGATGTCGGTGAAGACCACATCAAACGACTGCTCACGCATTTGCTCCAGTGCCTCGTGGGCGTTTTCAACCGTGGTGACAACGTAGCCCTTTTTCTCCGACAAAACACGGTTGAAACTCTTGCCAACAACGGCGTCGTCATCAACAACCAGAACTTTACGCAATGCACTCATGATTCTTTCTCCATTAATAGATTCGTTACAGACTGCATGGGTATAAGCAAAGCGTGTGCCAACCCGCAATTTCTAGAAAAATACTATGGAAATCAAAAAGTTACGTGAACTTTACGATAAGAAAGTGTGCTTGTGAGGCGATCACACCCGATGCCAAGTACACGGACTTTGTACATTGATTTCCGGCCTACTACCAGGCGCCGGAAGAAAATTCATACAAATCAATGACTTACGACGTCAAGAGCTGGATAATTTTCTTGTACAACGGATTTCGAAAGGCGTGCTGTCGACCAGTTTTTATTGCACGACGGCCGCATAAATCATGTTGCGCAACAGGCTGCGGTAGCGCAGGTTTTGCCTGGTCGTCTGCACCATGAAAACCACCAGCAGGTCCGCCTTTGGATTGACCCACATGGTGGTACCGCCCGCGCCGCTCCAGTTGTACTCACCCGGGTCGGCCGGCACGGGTGCTTCGCCAGTTGAGCGGCGTACGGCGAAGCCCAGACCAAATCCATAGCCGGTACCGGCCAGCATACCCGGCGCGATGCCCGAACTGGCGCCAGCGTGTTCGGACGTCATCAACTGAACAGTCCTGGGTGCCAGGAAGCGCTTGCCGTTCAGACTTCCGCCGTTGAGCAGCATCTGCAGAAAGCGTGAGTAATCGCTGGCGGTTGATACCATGCCGCCGCCACCAGACTCAAATTTTTGCGCAATGCGTGGGTTGCTGAATTCGGCATTGCGACCAATGCTGCGGTTGTCGGCAAAGGGTTCTGCGACACGGGCATGCTTAAGGGGATCGGCTACAAAGAAACTGGTGTCCGACATGCCCAGCGGATCCAGCAGTCGCTCTTTTTCGAACTGCAAGAGCGACTTGCCGGAAATCACTTCCACCACGCGACCGAGGATGTCGGTGGAGTGGCCGTAGTCCCAGGTCGTCCCCGGCTGGTAATTCAGGGGCAGCATGGCAACACGTCGGGAGAAATCGGCGCTGCTCATGTCTTCCTGCAGCAGTCTGGCGTCATCGTAGGCTTTCTTGACGAGGCCACTGCCAAAGAATCCGTACGTAATGCCCGAAGTGTGGCGCATCAGGTCGTAGACGGATATGGGACGGCGGGCTGGCACCAGCTCCAGCGTGGGCGTGCCGGCGGCATCCGGCTTTTCAACGCCTACCATCATCTTTGCGAATTCGGGCAGGTACATGGACACCGGGTCATCCAGGTTCAGCTTTCCATCCTCCACCAGCATCATGGCAGCCACCGTGGTGATGGGTTTGCTCATCGAGTACACGCGAAAGATGCTATCCGCCGTCATCGGGTTGTCGGTGGCCGGATCCACTTTACCGATGCTCTCCAGGTAGGCCAGCTTGCCGTGTCGGGCAATCAGCAGTACGGCGCCAGGGATCTTCTTGCCGGCAACGTCGGCTTTGAGGACCTCGGTGATCATCGCCAGCCGCTGCGAGGACAGACCGACCTCTTCCGGCTTGGCTCTTGGTAGATCGCCTGCATGGAGTTGCAGGAAGGCACTGATGAACAGGATCGCAAGAAAACGATCCCAGGGAAATTTGAAATGTCTCATAGTGTTCTCGGTATCGACGTCTCCGTCGACCTCACTGGTTTACGCCCGACGGCAATGGCAGCCCCTTTTGCCCCATGACTTCGCGCAGCCGATCGGGGTAGTCCGTGATGATGCCGTCCACACCCCATTCGATGTAGCGTTGCATTGGCAGTTTCTCATTGACAGTCCAGGGGATGACCTTCAGGCCCAGAGCCTGGGTCTCCTTGACCAGGTCTGCCGACAGATTCTTCTCGTATGGAGCCCAGATGACGCCAGCGGCCTGCCCCGCAGAAGCCTTGACCATGCGCGGTACCGAGCCGCCGTGATCCTTGAGCAGATGTCCGGCCGTCCAGGTGCCATCTTTGAGCGTGTTGTAGATGGAGTTGCCCTCCAGCGCGATGGTCAGGTACATGGTGCGCAATCCGGGTTCCAGCTGGTGCAGCAATTCCAGCGTGCGCCAGTCAAAGCTCTGAACCATGACACGCTGCGTCATCCCGGCTTCGCGGATGACGGCCAGCATGGTCTTGACAAAGGCTTCCGGCGCCAGGGTCGCATCCGGCTTGGTCGGGTCGATCTTGGTTTCCATGTCGAAATGAATGTCCTTGGCACCCATGTCTTTCACCATCTTGAACAGTGCGGCGAGTGTCGGAATGCGCTGCCCGTCGAGAGCCTGTTGATCCGGGTACTCGCGCGCATAGCGACTGGCAGGGTTGATTCGTCCGACATCGTAGGTCTGCAATTGGGCCAGAGTGAGCGATTTGATCAGTGGTCCCCGCCCCTGTAGCCACTGGCCCTGTGCATCGCGCGTGATGTCGGGGTTGAGGGCCGAGTCGTGTGAGATCACCGGTATGCCATCGGCCGTGATGGCGATGTCGAGTTCCAGCGTGGTGACGCCCATCCGGATCGCGTTTTCGAAAGAGGCCAGTGTGTTTTCCGGGCGCAGTCCACGACCGCCACGATGCGCCTGCAGGTCAAATGCGGGCTGCGCTGTACCGTAACTTTGCAGCTTGAGCTGCATAGCTGGGCTGAGCTGCTTTACCAGTTCTGCGTTGTAGGACGCGGTGGCATGCTTGAAGATCTGTTGTGCCGCAATGGCGTAAGAGCGCGAGCGCGCGGCGAGCGAGCCTTCCTTGACGGCAGGATCCACGTTGGTCGCCCGAATGGAGATCGTCTGGTCACTGTTGCGGACCAGCTCGACGGTGCGAAACTGTTGGGGAAAATCCTTGAGCGACGAGGTCTCGACCTGCCAGAAACCGAGCTCGGGGCGCGCCGGATCGGGTGACTTGAACGCTGTGATGGTGTTGATGTGGCGATGTCCGGCGATCCACAGCACAAGATTCGGGTAGTTGTGCAGCTTGGTAATCAGCGCCTCTTCAGTCAGCGCCGAATTGACACTCCAGCCGCCATAGGAACCTGGCAACTCAACGCCGATCGGCATGTGCGCGGCGATGATCATCAGCTTGCCTTCAGCCTGGCCACGATCGAGCTCGCTGACAAGCCAGTCATAACGTTCCTTGTCCAGGGAGGAATGGCCGTACCCGCCGACATTCGGCGCGTCGTCGCGTTGCGTGTTGTCGAGCACGATCACCTTGAGTGGCAAACCCGGTTTGGGCTCGAAGCTGTAACTGGCAAAGTCCTTGTCCACATTGGCTTGCGTAAAGCCGTGACCGGCTGGGCGCGAAGTGCTGCGCAGGAATTCGCTCATCCATTCCTTCTTGGAAAGCGAGCGCCGATCCGGGTCAGCGGCAGCGACCTTGGGTGGCGTGGAAAAACCTGTGACCGGTCCGACGCCGATGATGTCACCGTTCGGTGTGGCGCCATCCACCGAGCCCATGTAGAAACCGCGGCTGTCAGTGCCACGCGGGTCGGTGAACGGGTTTCCCATCTCAAGAATATCCTGGCCGACGTGCGCCTGGCGAATGCGCTCAATGTTGGCTCCCGCGCCCATGAAGAAATGGTCATGATTGCCGATGGCCTGATACCAGGGAATCGTCTTGTCAAGTCCGGCCGCCTGGTACGGCTTCTGGTAATCAATGCTGTTCTCACCGCGATGTGAGCCGGAACTGGGTCGGATGAGCTTGCCATCCATGACGTCGATGTACCAGCGTGCCTCGTTGTACTGGTTGTTGTTCAGCGAATCACCCAGCGAGATGCCGAAGTCCAGTGGCGTCTTCCTGTGAAGCGCATTGACCGTCTGCAGCGTGGCATCAAGCACCTGGGTTGAAAACAGCGTTGTTGGCGAATATCCCCCAACAAGTCTGCCAACCCAGCCAAAAAACACCCCTGAGGCAGGTGTTTCCTTGTCGGTGATATGGATGTCGGTTACGGCGAAAAAATGGAGCAGTCCGGCCGTCTGAGTGACGGTTGAGGCAAGGTAGCCCGCCGGCATCAGATCAAGCCGTTTGACGACAGGGATGCCGGGACCGTAGTGCCAGTTGCCGTAACCGAATTCCTTGAATCTTGCGTTCTCATGAACGCGCAGCGCTGGCGCGCCTGCAGGCACCGGGTCGATCACGATGGATCGTTCGCGCGTCGTAACCACTTCCGACGCTATCGGGTAGCCTTCGACGCGAGTCGGACCGGCAGGGCCGGCCAGGGCACAAGCGGACAGGGTCAGGAGCAACGCCGCGACCAGGGTGCATGAACCTGGGGGTTTGTTTGGATGCCGAAGGTTCACTGCACTGCTCTCTGGATGGTGGCGCTCAGAACTTGATGCTGGCGTTGAGGCCAACCGTGCGTGGCGCAGCGCGGTACACGTTCAGCGTTGTCGCATTGGACACGGCGCCGCCTGTGCCGTAGGCGCGATCGGTCAGGTTCTTGACCCAGGCTGCCAGCGTCCAGCGTTTGCCAAAGCGCAGTTCCATTCTGGCATCGGCAACGAAGTCGCCGCCAACCGCCTGGAAGTTGTCCAACTCCGTGAAGTACTCGCCAACGTAACGTCCGCTCAGGCTCGAGACCAGCACCGTGTCAGCAGCAACAGGATACTGGTAGCGAACGGTCGCTCTGGCGCTGAATTTCGGTGCATTGGGCACCTGGTTGCCAAGCCGGCGTGCCGCCTCGGCAGGGCTGTCGGAAACGACTTCGGTGATCCTGGAGTTCAAGGCGGACATGCCAAGGATCAGATCCAGCCCACGGGTCGGGCGCGCCATCACATTGAGCTCGGCGCCATAAATGCGCGATTTGCCGACATTGGTGCGTACACCCGTGGGCAAGGTGGCGACAAGCTTGGTGGTGTTGGCCTGCATGTCGGTGTAGTCGTAGTAGAAGCCCGATGCGTCGATCTGAATCGGCCCGTTGGGCAGGAATTTCATACCCGCTTCATAGGACAGGACAGTCTCCGATCTGAACGGAGCCGCCTCGGCCACCGAGGTGATGGTCGTACCGTCAAAACCACCCGCTTTGAACCCCTGCCCGATGGAGCCGTA